>NZ_AUIW01000004.1 GCF_000423905.1 Thermus antranikianii DSM 12462
GCTGGAGAAGATGCTTCAGGAGCGGTATGCCCCCCGTACACAGACTCTTACACATAACTCTTGACACGACCCGTGGGGGTGGAGGTGGCAGGGCTTTACTGGCACTTCGTGGATTTGGTCTGGGTTTTCATCTTTGCCTTCTTTTACCTGTTCTAGGAGGCAGCATGAACCACGGCACGGAGATCCATCGGGGGGAACAGCACCAGCCCATCGGTACCTATCTAGCGGTCTGGGGACTCCTCTTTCTCCTCAGCACCCTGTCCTACCTCCTGGACTACTTCAAGGTGGAACCCGTGAGCTTACGGCGCTTCCTCATCACCGCCTTTGCCCTCCTCAAAGCGGGGCTTATCGTGGCCTACTTCATGCACCTGCGCTTTGAGCGTGTGGGCCTGGTCTACGCCATCCTTTTGCCTCCCCTTCTCCTCCTGGCCCTGGTGGCCATCTTGCTCCCCGAGGGGCAGTATGTGGCGACGGTGCGGCATTTCTTCCTTGGCGGCCCTTAGCCTGGTCCTGGCCCACCACACCGAAACCCGCCCCAGCGACCTGGGATCGGGCTGGTGGGGGATTTTGGTGATGGCCCCGGTTCCCTTCCTCCTGGTGGGGGGTGTGGCCTGGTACCTCTGGCGCCGGCGCTCGAGGCCCAGGAAGCCTTGAGCCCAAAAGCTACCTCAAGCCCCTGAGCCGCTCCAGGAAGGCCAGCCCAAAAGCCTCCTCCCGCACCCTGCGCCTTAGGCCCTCGAGGTCCACTGGCCTCCTCGCCACCACCTCCAGGGCCACCTTGGGCAGGGGAGCCGCCTCCAACAAGGCGAAAAAGCCTTCGTCGGCCCAAGGGGGGACCCAGGCCCCGCTGCGGCAGAGGAACACCCGGTGGAAGACCCCTTCCACTGGCCCCCCAGGATCCTTGACCCTCTCCACGGGAACCGCAGGCACGGGTTCCAGGGAAGGATCGCGCCAGGAAGGGTAGAAAACCCTAAGCCTGGCCCCTTGGCGGGCGTAATAGACCATCCAGTCGTCGCAGGCGGGTTCCACGCCCAAAGGGCGGTAGCCCGCATCATGATGGGCATCAAAGAGCATTACCTCCCGCACTCCCTGGTGCACGTCTGAATGGAAGGCCAAGGCGTTGGAATCCGCATAGTAAAGGCGGGCCTCCGGGGCGAAGGCAAAGCGCTCCCAGAATCCCTCCCATCCCCGGGCCTGGGGCAAGGGAAGCCCCCTTAGGAGGAAGGCCAAGGCCCGCTCCTCCCAGACCTCCCCAAGGTAGTAGGGGGTCTCAAAGTGGGCCCAGGAGTAAAGGAAAGCCAAAGGGTCTTGGGGATCCTGGGGCACGGGGAAAAAGTAATCAAAATCCACCACCAAAAGGCGCATCCCTTCCCATAGATAGCAAAGCCCCCGCCTTTTGGGCGGGGGCTAAGGCCCAGCGTGCTTTCCCGTAGGGAAACACCTCGAGGCTTACCAAACGTAGAAGATGGTGACGATTACCAGCCAGACCGCATCCACCAGGTGCCAGTACATGCTGGCCGCCTCGAGGGTACCGTGGTGGTGCTGGCTGACCTTACCCCTTAGGGCTTGCAGGTAGGCCAGGATCAGGCCAAAGCCCCCGATGACCACGTGCAGGCCGTGGAGGCCCACGATGGTGAAGAAGGTGGCGGTCCACAGATTCTCCTGCCAGCTGGAGTGGCGGTGGAATTCGTAGAACTCGTAGGACTGCACCAGGAAGAAGAGGACACCCAGGATGATGGTGACCAAAAGGCCAAAGCGGAAGGGGCTGAACCGGCCACGCCTCAGGTCGTGGTGGGCAAAGTGCACGGTGAAGGAGGAGCTCACCAGGAAGAAGGTGTTGAGGAGGGCAAGCCAAAGGGCAGGCCGTTCCTCCGGGGGTACCGCCGCCCCGGTGAGGCGCAGGTAGAGGTAGCCGGCGATGAGGATGGCGAAGAGGCCCACTTCCGAAACCATGAACCAGGCCATCCCCATCCAGGCGTTGGACTTGCCGGAAAGGGTGTGGTGCTCCACCGGGTGGCTGTACTCGTCCTCGAGGGCCCAGCGGATAAGGCCGTAGGCGAAGAGGGCCAGGAAGACCCACATCCACACGTTGGGCACGGGCAAGGCTGCCACGGAAACGAAGAAGGCGAAGAGGGTAGCGGCGGAGTAAAAGGGCCAGAAGGAGCTATTGGGCAGGTGGATGTGGCTGGGGTCTTCGGGCTTCAGCTCCACCCCCTTCTTGGCCCAGTCGTAGAGAGGCCGCTCAGAGGGGAAGTCCTTGGGCAGGACCACGTCAAAGTTATGGGCCTTGGGCGGGGAGCTGGTGAGCCACTCCAGGGTGTAGCCACCCCAGGGGTTATCCGGAGCCTTCTCCCCGGAGCGCAGGCTCTTCCACATAACGTAGATCCAGACCAGACCCCCGAGGCCCAGGATGAAGGCCCCAATGGTGGAGATCAGGTTAAGCTCCGGCCAGCCGGCGATGTCCGCATTGTAGGTGTAGTACCGGCGGGGCATCCCCAGGAAGCCCAGGGCGTACTGGGGTAGGAAGACCGTCAGGTAGCCCACCAGGAAGAGCCAGAAGTGGAGCCGCCCCAGGCGCTCGTCGTACATGCGGCCCGTCATCTTGGGCCACCAGTAGTAAAGACCAGCGAAGGCCCCAAAGCCCGAGCCCGCCATCAGCACGTTGTGGAAGTGGGCCACCACGAAGTAGGAGTCCTGGAAGTGGTAGTCCAGGGGGACCATGGAGAGCATAACCCCGGTAATGCCACCCAGGAGGAAGTTGAAGATGAAGCCCAGCACCCAAAGGAGGGGAGTCTTCATCTGCAGGTGCCCACCCCAAAGGGTGCCGATCAAGTTGAAGAGCTTCACCCCTGTGGGCACGGCGATGAGGGCGGTGAAGAAGGCGAAGGCGATCTGGAAGATGGTGGACTCCCCCACGGTGAACATGTGGTGGGCCCAGACCATGGTCCCCAGCACCACGATGCCCATCTGGGCCCAGACCATTTGCTTGTAGCCGAAAAGGGGCTTACGGGCAAAGGTAGAGGCTACTTCCGCCAGGATGCCGAGGTAAGGCAGGAGCATCACATACACCGTGGGGTGAGAGTAGAACCAGAAGAACTGTTGAAAGAGTATCGGGTCACCCCCGATCTCGGGATTAAACCAGGTAAGGCCCACCTTGCGGTCCAAGAGAACCAGCAGGGTAGCCGCAGTAAGACCCGCCAAGGCAAAGAGGTTGAGAACGCTGGCGGCGAAGACGCTCCACACGTACATGGGCATCTTCCACATGCTCATCCCCTGGGCCCTTAGGTTGTAGATGGTGGCGATGAAGTTAGCGTTGCCCAAGAGGCTGGAGAAGCCCAGGAGCAGGATGGCGGCCATGTAGAAGTCCACCCCGCTACCCGACTGCACGGAGAAGGGGTAGTAGAAGGTCCAGCCCACGCTGGGAGCTCCACCGGGGAAGAGGTAGCTCATCAGGGCCAGGATGATGGCTCCCAGAAAAGCCCAGTAGCTGAAGGCGTTCACCCGGGGCAGGGCCACATCCCTGGCCCCTAGCATCAGGGGCACCACGAAGTTCCCAAAGCCGGTGAGCCCGGCCTGGATGATGAAGAAGAAGAGCATGGTGGCCCCGTGCAGGGTGAGAATCTGGTTGTACTGCTCCCCCGTAAGGAGGTTGTTGTTGGGCACCGCCAGCTGCGCCCGGATCAGGAGGGAAAATACCCCGGCCAAAGCGAAGGCGAAGAAGGCGGTGGCCGTGTACAAGAGCCCGATCTTCTTATGGTCTACCGTGGTCAGGAGATCCCAAAGGATCGCCCAGAAACCGGCTTTTGGCTTGGTTGCGATGGCCATCTGCCCATACCTCCTTAGAACTTAGGCAACGCCTTGAAGTCAAAACCCTCCACCTTAAGCCCATCCAGGTAGCGGACCAAAGCGTTCAGGTCCTCCTCGGAAAGCTGGGGGAAGCCCGGCATCTTGACCCCAGGCTTCATGGCCGCAGGATCTTTGATCCAGGCCTTCATATTCTCGGGGGTGTAGTCCACGATCCCCGCCCCCAGGCTCGTGCGGTTGCCGAGAAGCCCAAGCTCCGGCCCGGTGACCGCCGGCGGCACGGACCGCGCCACGCCGTGGCAGGCGGCGCAGTTCTGCTGGAAGACCTGCCTTCCCCGGACGTCGGCCACGGGGGGCGGCGCCTTGGCCTCCGCTACGAAGCGGTCAAAGGCCTCCTTGGGCACCACCAGGACCCGGAAGAGCATCCGGGCGTGGCTGGCCCCGCAGAGCTCGGCACAGAAGCCGTAGTAGTTCCCGGGCTTTTCCGGTGTAAAGGAGAGAAGGGTCTTTTGTCCCGGAATGGCGTCCCTTTTTCCTGCAAGGCCCGGCACCCAGAAGGAGTGGATCACGTCCTTGGAGGTGATCTCCAGCACCACGGGAACCCCCGCGGGCAGGATGAGCTCGTTGGAGGTGCGGAAGCCCAGCTCAGGGTAGTTGAAGTCCCACCAGAACTGGTAACCTGTCACCTCAACCCTTAAAGCTCCGGTGGGAAGCTGGTTCACCTGGATGAGGCTCCGGGCCGTCAAGCCGAAGAGAACGAAAATGATGAGAATGGGAATCACCGTCCAGACCACCTCCAGCCGGTCGTTGCCGTGGATCTGAGGTGGCTCCCCTTCCTGACCGGGTTTGGCTCGGAACTTCCAAGTAATGTAGGCCAAGGATCCAGCCACTACCCCAAAGATGAGAACGGAGAAAACCAGGACCCAGATCAGGAGGAAGTTGGTCTCCCGGTTGAAGGGGGAGACGGGGTGGGTGATGGCCACCCGGTGGGCCTCCTGGGCCAGGGCCAAACCTAAGAGACTGAGCGTCGCTACAACTCTTCTCATCCGCTTCCCTCCCTAAAGCACCCGATCCACCGCCATGGCCGCGAACAAGAGGGCCAGGTAGAGCATGGAGTATTTATACAGCGAAACCGCCGTCCTCCGCTCGGGCTGGCGGTAGAGGGCAAGGCTCTTAAGGATAAGCAAAGCATTAAGGGCGAGGCTCAAGAAGAAGTAAACCAGGCCGAGTTCCCCCAAAAGGAGGGGCATGAGGGAAATCAAGGCAGTGAGCACGGCATAAAGGGCGATCTGCATCACCGTCACCCTTTCCCCCAACACCACGGGCAGCATGGGCACCCCCACGGCCCGGTAGTCGTCCTGGATCATGAGGGCCAAGGCCCAGAAGTGCACCGGGGTCCAGAAGAAGATGAGGGCAAAGAGGTACCAGGCGAAGAGGCTTAGCTCGCCCGTCACCGCCGCCCAGCCCACCAGGGGGGGAAAGGCTCCCGCCGCCCCACCGATGACGATGTTTTGCCACGTGCGGCGTTTCAGGTAGAGGGTGTAGACCAGCACGTACCAGACAAGGCCCATGAGGGCCAGGGTGGCGGAAAGGAGGTTCGCCCCCCACCAGAGGAGAAGGAAGGCAGAAAGGGCAAGGCCAAAGGCGAAGAGAAGGGCATCCCGGCTGGAAATGCGCTGGGTCACGGTGGGACGCTTGGCGGTGCGGCGCATGCGGGCGTCGATGTCCCGGTCCACCACCATGTTGATGGCGTTGGCCGCTCCCGCCATCATGTAGCCTCCCAGGGCCACCACCAGGAAGAGGCCCGTGCCAGGCCAGCCCTTGGCGGCGATGAGCATGGCCAAAAGGGTGGTGAAGAGAAGGAGGCTGATCACCCGGGGTTTGGTGAGGGCCAGGTAGTCCTTCCAGGTGGCTCCCCCAGTGCCCCGGTGCACCTGCCCCGCCTCCGTACCCTCCCCCAGCTCCACCCGCCTAGCCCCCTGGACCAACGCCGCCGCCGAAAGCAGGATGAAAAGAAGCCACACGGCGTAGGCCAACAGAAGGTGCAGGATCTGCATCCAGACCGGGGCCTTGAGCCACACGTTCACCAGGCCCACGAGAAGCTGCACTCCATAGAGGTATGCGAGGGCATGGGCGAAGCGGCGGGTATGGGAGGAAGGCCGCAGATGGGCCACCAGGTAGCCAGCAAAAACCACATAAAGCCCCACGCTCACGGCGATGAGGGGGTGAAGCACCCTGAGGCGCACCAGGAAGTGCTCGCCTGGGGTCAGGGAGCGCTCCAGGGCCTCGAGGGTGTTCCGCACGGGGAAAAGAAGATCGCCCAAAGCGGTCACCGCCCCGCTCATCCCCAGGAAGAGCAAGGCGAGAAGCCCCAGGAGCAAGGCTGCCCCCACCGCACCTTGCCCCCTAAGGCGCAAGGGAGCCCCCCCAGAGGCCCACCAGGCGGTGAGGACCAGGGAGGCCAGGAGGAAATAGGTGTTGGCCAGGTGCACCATCTGCACCACAGCCCGCTCGGGGCTCACATTGTCCGCCACCCAACCAAAAAGGACCAGGGAAGCCCCTACCAAGCTCTCAAGGATCATGAAAAAGAGGGACAACCCTGCCCCGAAGCGCACAGAATGGCCCTTGGGGAACAACCGGAAGGCCCAAAGGAAAAGGAAGAGCACGGCGAGAAAGGCCAGGCCCGAGGTGGCCCGGTGGGTGAACTCAATGAGGGTTTCCACCTGGGGGCTTCTGGGGATAACCTCCCCGTTGCAGGTGGGCCAGTGGGAGCCGCACCCCGCTCCGGACCCGGTGGCCCGCACGTAAGCCCCCCAGAGGGCCACCAGGATGTTCCATCCCAGGACCCCCCAGGCGTAGCGGCCAAACCAAGCTTGACTCATGGCAAACCCGCCCCCCAGACGGTAGTGCTTACCATTCTGCCAGAAGACCTCGTCCAGGGGTGAAGTACATTTGTCCCTTCCATTACCTGCCACCCAAGGAGACTAATACCCCCTGGCCCTACTTGGCAAGGGGCTGGGGCTTTTGCTCAGCTCCACAAAGGATAAGGGCTACCCTACCTTTGGCCCTGCCCGGCGTATGGCTTCCTCCACCCCGTCCGCGTACTTCTGGAAGTTTTCCCGGAACAAGGTGGCAAGCTTCCTGGCCTGACGATCGTAGGCCTCCTTGTCCTCCCAGGTTTCCCGCGGGTCTAAAAGCTCCTTGGGCACCCCGGGGACCTCCAGGGGCACCTCAAAACCGAAGACGGGATCCTTGCGGTAGGGAACCCCCTCGAGGGCCCCGCTCAGCGCCGCCTGCAAAAGGGCCCGGGTCACGGGCAGGGGAAAGCGCCGGCCCACCCCGTAAGGTCCCCCGGTCCAGCCGGTATTCACCAGGTACACCCTGGGGCCATGCTTCTTGATCTTCTCCCCCAGCATCCTGGCGTAGACCCCGGGATGGAGGGGAAGAAAGGGCGCCCCGAAGCAGGCGGAGAAGGTGGCCTTGGGCTCGGTGACACCCCTTTCCGTGCCCGCCACCCGGGCGGTGTAGCCCGAGAGGAAGTAGTACATGGCCTCCTCGGGAGAGAGGCGGGCGATAGGGGGCAGGACCCCGTAGGCATCGGCGGAGAGGAAGAAGATGGCCCTGGGGTGCCCAGCCATGCCGGACTCCACCACGTTCTCCAGATGGGTCAGGGGATAGGAGGCCCGGGTGTTCTCGGTCTTGGTGTCGTCATCCCATTCCACCCGGCGGCTTTCCGGATTGACCACCACGTTCTCCAGGATGGCCTCAAACTGGTTGGAGGCTTTATAGATGAGAGGTTCGTGCTCCGGGGAGAGGCGGATGACCTTGGCGTAGCATCCCCCTTCAAAGTTGAAGACTCCCTCCTCGCTCCAGCCGTGCTCGTCGTCGCCGATCAGAGGCCTCTCCGGATCGGTGGAAAGAGTGGTCTTGCCCGTTCCGGAAAGACCGAAGAAGATAGCCACATCCCCCTCCTTCCCCACGTTGGCCGAGGCGTGCATGGGGAAGACTCCCTGTTTGGGCATGAGGTAGTTCATCACGGTGAAGATGCTCTTCTTGATCTCCCCGGCGTACCTGGTACCCACGATGAGGACGAGCTTTCTCTGGAAGCTGATGCCCACGAACACCTCGCTCCGGGTTCCATCCCGACTGGGGTCGGCCAAGAAGTAAGGGGCGTGGATCACGGTGAAGCCAGGAGCGAAAGGCTCCACCTCATCGTCCTCGGGGAAACGGCGCGGAAGGATGAACATGTTGCGGGCAAAGAGGGCGTGCCAGGGGCTTTCCGTCACCACCCGGACCGCCAGGCGGTGGCGTTTATCGGCTCCCGCATACAGGTCCTGAACGTAGAGGTCGCGCTCAGAAAGGTAAGCGGCCACCCTTTCCAAAAGGGCCTGGAAGGCCTCCGGGGCGAAGGGCTGGTTCACCTCACCCCACCAGATCTCCTCCTCTATCCCCGGCTCCCGCACCACGAACTTGTCGCGGGGGCTTCTCCCGGTATAAGGGGTGGTGTCCACCACCAAGGACCCCTTGTGGGCTAGAATCCCCTCCCCCCGGGCCAGGGTGTGCTCCACTAAAATGGGAGAAGCGGTGTTCCAGAAAACCTGTTTCCTCGGTTTGATGCCCAAAGGCTCCAGTTGGTCCATAGAGACCCCCCTATGCCTAGGGCATCATACACTTATTTCCACGCTTCCAAGGTTAGGAGCTATACCCGGGACGCCCAAGAAGGGCAAAGGTTAACCGCTTGCCCAGCTCCACCCCGGGCTGGTCAAAGGCATTCACCCTCCAAAGTTCCCCTAGGAAAGCGGTTTGCCACATGAGGTGCTGCAAGAGCCAGCCCACGGCATAGGGAGAAACCTCCGAGAGGTAAAGGGTATAGACCCTCTGTCCCCCCTCGGCCAGGGCCTGGTAGGTGGCCTCGGCCTCGGCCTTCAAGAGCTGGAACAAGCCTTTGCCGAAGAGGTAACCTGCCTCCCCCTCGAGGCCTTCCACCTGGGGCAGGAGAAGGTCCTCCGTGGCCCTTTCCGGAACCACCAGAACGATAAGCTTATCCAAGGGACCTTCCCGGAAGAGCTGCACCTGGGCGTGCTGGTCCTGGGGACCCAGGGCGGGCACGGCGGTGGTGCCCACCCGGTTGCCCTCCCCATCCCGCTTGCCCAAGGACTCGTCGTGGAGCTGGACAAACCAGGCGGGAAGGTATTTCAGCCTCTCCGAGTACACCATAAAGACCGTGATGGGAAGGTGACGGTGGAGGTGCTGGAGGAAGGCGGTTTGCAGAGGCAGGTTTTCCTCCAGCGGGGCCAGGGCCAGCTCGTTCGCCTTCCTCGCCCCCATGAGGAGGGCCTCCAAGTCCATTCCGGCAAAGGCCAAGGGAAGGAGCCCCACCGGGGAGAGCACGGAGAAGCGCCCTCCCACGTTTTCGGGAATGGAAAAGGCCTCGAGGCCCTCCTTTTCCGCCAAGGCCCTTAGCGCCCCCCGCCTGGGGTCGGTGGTGAGAACCAGATGCCGCCGCCAGTCCTCCCCCAGGTTCTCCCGAAGCCAGTTCAGAAAAACCAGAAGAGCGGCCAGGGTTTCCGCGGTGGCCCCTGACTTGGAAACCGCGTTCACCAGGGTCTTCCGGGGGTCTAGGCCCCGAAGGAGCCGAAGCACGGGCTCCGGCTCCACGTGGTCCACGTAGTGGAAGCGCACGCCGCTTTCGTTGAAGGCACTCTCCAGGGCCTTAGGCCCCAAGACGCTTCCCCCGATGCCTAGAAGGACGAAGTCCTCCACCCAGGGGTTGGCCTCCCGGTAGCGGCGGATCCGCCTCAGGGTTTCCGTGTCCTCGGGGAGGTCCATCCAACCCAGCATGTTTTGGGGATCCTTCCGCTTGGCCAAAAGGGCCTCCCGGGCCTGAAGAAGGAGGGGCCCGTGCTCCTTAAAAGCCTGGGGGAAATCCGGGAGGAAGCGGGTATCCAGCCGCAGCATACTCCCATGCTACCCGGATGTAGGCTAAAGGCATGGGCTACGTGCCCCCACCCATGCCTCAGCATGGCCTCGAGGAGGGTCCCATCCTCCTTAAGGACGGGCGCACCGCCTTCCTGAGGCGGGCTGGCCCCAAGGACCTTCCCCTCTTCGTGGAGTTCCTGAGGCGGCTATCCCCGGAGTCCCTGCGCATGCGCTTCTTCTCCCCCATCTCCCCGGAGAAGGCGGCGGAGCTCCTCCTTTCCGCCAAACCCGAGGAGGAGAAGGTAACCCTCATGGTCCTGGCGGGAGACCCCCCCAGGATGGTGGCCACAGGGGAGTACGTGCGCCTGAAGGGGGAGGACACCGCCGAGGTGGCCTTTCTGGTGGACGACGCCTTCCAAGGCAAGGGCCTAGGCACCCTCCTTCTGGAGCGCCTGGCCTTGATCGCCGCCAAGCGGGGGGTAAGGCGGTTTCAGGCCTTCGTCTTGGCGGAGAACCAGAAAATGCTCAACGTCTTCATGGAAAGCGGCTTCCAGGTGCGGGCCCGCAGGGATAGCGGCGAGGTGGAGGTGGAGTTTGAAATCCTCCTGGAGGAGAGGGCGGCGGAGCGGTTTGAGTGGCGGGAAAAGGTTTCCACCCTCGCGAGCCTCCATCCCTTCTTCTTTCCCCGGGGCGTGGCGGTGGTGGGGGCAAGCCGCGACCCGGAAAGCATCGGCTACCGGGCCCTGGAAAACCTCATCTTTGGCCGCTTCCAAGGCCCCGTCTACCCGGTGAACGAGGCCATCGGCAAGGAAGGGGGTACGGTAGGGCCCCTTCTCGCCTACCCCAGGGTGGAGAGCATCCCCGGCCCCGTGGACCTGGCGGTGATTGCCGTGCCCAAGGAGAGGGTTTGGGAGGCCCTCGAGGCCTCGGGAAGACGAGGGGTGCGAGCCAGCGTGGTCCTCACCACCGGCTTCCAGGACCAAGAGGCCAAAGAGCTAGCCGACAAGGCCAGGCGCCTGGGGATGCGCCTTCTGGGCCCGGGTTCTTTGGGCCTGGTCCATACCCACCCCGAGGTGCGCCTGGCGGCGGGCCTGGCCCCCCTCCCCAAACCCGGACCCCTGGCCATCTCCAGCCAGTCCGGCACCCTGGGCCGGGCGGTGATGGCCTACGCGGAGGGTATGGGACTGGGCATCTCCTCCTTCGTCTCCTTGGGGGCCAAGGCGGACATCTCCTCCAACGACCTTTTGCAGTTCTGGGAAGAGGACGAGCGAACCCGGGTGATCCTCCTTTACCTGGAGAGCTTTGGCAACCCCCGGCGCTTCTCCCGCCTAGCCCGTAGGATCGGCAAGAAAAAGCCCATCCTGGCGGTGCATCCTTCCCGGGATCCCTTGGTGCGCACCCTCTTCGCCCAGGCCGGGGTGATCCGGGCCAACAGCCTGGAGGAAGCCTTTGACGTGGCCGCCCTTCTGGCCCTGGGGCGCCTTCCGGAAAACAACCGGGTGCGCCTTATCTCCAACGCCTCCGGCCCCTCCAACCTGGCCCTCGAGGCCCTAAGGGAAGGAGGGCTTTTCGTGGAGCACGTGGACCTGGGCTCCACCGCCAAGGCGGAGGAGTTCGCCCGCGCCCTGGAAGAAGCCCTGGAAGGCGAGGCGGGAAGCGTGTTTCTCCTCTTCGTGCCCATGGGCTTTACCAGCGAGGAGGAGTTCCTGGCTCTTTTGGAGAAGGCAGAAGGGAACAAGCTCCTTTTGGCCTGCGTGATGGGCTCCCCTGGGGTGCGGGCCCGGGTTATGGGCCAGGTGGCCCTCTACCGCTTCCCCGAATCCGCGGCCATCGCCTTGAGCCGGGCCTGGGCTTACAAGGCCTGGCGGGAAGAGCCCCTCCACTTCCCCGACTTCCCCGACCTGCGCCTGGAGGAGGCGAGGAAGCTCCTAGAAGGGAAAAAGACCCTGAGCCAGGCGGAGGGGGCCGCCCTCTTGGAGTGCTTCGGCCTGCCCTTGGGGAAGGGGGAAGGGCTTTCCCTCAAGCTCACCGCCAAACCCCACCCCCTCTTCGGCCCCGTCCTCACCCTGGTCCTGCCCACCCCCCTGGGGGACCAGGTGCTGGGCCAGCGGCTTTCCCCCCTCACCCAGAAGGACGCCCAGGAGCTGGTAAGGCCCCTAAGCCACGGGCAAAGCCCGGATCTTTCGGGTCCCCTCGACCCCGCCCCCTACCAGGAAATCGTCCTCAGGCTTTCCCGGCTTCTGGAGGAACTGCCCCAGGTGGAAGAGGTTTCCCTGGAGCTTTCCGGACCCCGGATCGCCCGCTTTGAAGTGCGCCTCGGGGGAAACCCCGAACCGAGGAACCGCCATGCGCATTCAAAGCCCCGCTAACCCCAAGGTGAAGGCCTTGGCCGCCCTGAAGGAACGAAGGGAGCGGGAAAGGACTGGCCTTTTCCTGGTGGAAGGCCGGCGGGAGGTGGAAAGGGCCCTAAGGGCTGGCCTCCTGTTAGAAACCCTCCTCCTCGGCCCCAAGGCCACCCCGGAGGACCAGGCCCTGGCGGGATCGGCCCCTACCCTGGAGCTTTCCCAGGAGGCGATGGAGCGGGTTTCCGTAAGGGAGAACCCGCCTCCCGTCATCGGGGTCTTCCGCCTGCCCCACAAAACCCTAAGGGAGGTCCGGCTCCCGCAAAACCCCCTGGTCCTGGTCCTCCTGGGTCTGGAAAAACCCGGCAACCTGGGGGCCATTCTGCGCTCGGCGGATGGGGCAGGGGTGGATCTGGTTCTGGTGGCGGAAGGGGTGGACCTTTATAGCCCCCAGGTGATCCGGAACTCCACGGGGGTGGTCTTCTCCCTGCCCGTCTTCCCCGTGGCCGAGGAGGAAGCCGCCCGTTTCCTGGAGGAAAAAGGGCTTCTTTTGGTGGCCGCCACCCCCAGGGGGGAGAAGGTTTACTGGGAAGAGAACTACCAAAGGGGGGTGGCCTTCCTCCTGGGAACCGAGGACGAAGGCCTTTCCGAGGCCTGGCTGGCCCGGGCGGGGGTGAGGGTGCGCATCCCCATGCGGGGGGTGGCGGATAGCCTCAACGTTTCCGTGAGCGCTGCCCTCCTCCTCTACGAGGCCCTGCGCCAAAGGGGCGGAGGATGAGGTTGCCCCTCACCCCCTTGCTGGCCCTGGGGCTTTTTCTTTCCCTGCCCGTGTGGGCGCTCCCCTCGGCCCTGGGAATCCTCCTCCTCCACCTGGGCAAGCGGTTCTACCCCGGTGCCTTCCTATGGGGAGCCTTCCTTCCCGGCCTCCTCCATGCCTTTACCCTCCCTTTCCCCACCTGGCTCCAGGGATGGGCCCTGACCTCTGGGCTTCTCCTCCTCTACGGCTTTTTCCTGGCCGCCAAGGCCAGGCCCCTTTCCAGCCTCTTCCTCCTCCCCTTGGCCCTTGGGCTTGGGCCATGGGGCCTCTTCCTCCTGGGCCTCCTGCACGGAGTCAACCTTCTGGAGGAGGCCCATGGGCGGGCCCAGGAACGGGGGGAACGGTTTTGGACTCCCCCTTCCACCCTATGGATCCCAGGGATCCTGGGCCTTTTGCTGGCAGGCCTGGCCTTTCTTCCCCCCCGCCTTCCCGCCCTTCCCCTACCCGCCTTGGCTCCCCCTAGCCTTCAGGCGTCCCCGGAAGCGAAATCCCAGCCGGGAGAGGAAGCAGCCTACCAAGCCCCCGAGGAGGGGTTTTCCCCCTGGGTGGCCTTCCTCAACCGGGCCTTGGCCCATGCCCAGCCCCTGGCCCTCCTTCTTCTCCTCCTGGCGCTTCTGCCCCTTTTGGGCCGGGGGGAGAGGCTTCCCTACCGGGGGCTTCACCTCTTGCCCCTCTTGCTGGCCCTTTTGGCCGGGGTCCTTTTCCTCCTCTACCTGGGCACCCTGGGGGGTGGGGAAAGCGCATGGGGAACCAGCCCCTCAGCCCCCATGCCCACCCCTTCCCAGGAGAGCGGCCTAAAAGAGGCCGTACCAGGACCCAGGCGGTTAGGCGAGGTGGGCATGGCCGTGGCGGGGCTTTCCGCCCTTTTCACCCTGGGGCTTCTCTCCCTCCTGGCCTTCCTGGTTTGGCGCCACCGGGACCGGGAAGAGCAGGAGGCCGCCCAGGGCGTACCGGCCAGGAGCTCTAAGCGCTTTCAAGAAACCCCTCCCCAAGACCGGGTCCGGCGGGCCTATTTCCAGGCCCTTAAAGCCCTAAAGGCCCTGGGCCTTCCCCGCCTGGCCTCCGAGGGGCCCCTGGAGTACCTGGAGAGGGTTTCCCCTTTGCTCCCAGGATTAAGGGAGCCCCTTTCGGAACTCACCCGGCTTTACCTGCCCGTGCGCTACGGGGGAAGGACCGGGGAGGAGGAAGCGGAAAGGGCGGAAGCCCTCTTGGGGGATATCCTTAGGCTATGTTCCTCGCCCGCATCCAAAGGGCCCTTTCGGGCCGGGTCCTCCTGAGGGAGGAAACCCTCAGGCTTTCCCTGGCCACCCTGCTTTCCGGGGGGCACCTTCTTCTGGAGGACGTGCCCGGCACGGGGAAGACCACCTTCGCCAAGGCCTTGGCCCGGGTCCTGGGCCTTTCCTTTAGCCGCATCCAGATGACCCCCGACCTCCTGCCCCAGGACCTCACCGGCGTCTACCTCTACCGGGAAGGAAGCCTCCTTTGGCAGAAGGGACCCGTCTTCGCCCAGGTGCTCTTGGTGGACGAGCTCAACCGGGCCACCCCCAGGACCCAGTCCGCCCTCCTCGAGGCCATGGGGGAAGGCCAGGTGACCCTGGAGGGGAAAACCCATCCTTTGCCCGAGCCCTTTTTCGTCCTGGCCACGCAAAACCCCGTGGAGGAGGAGGGCACGTACCCCCTGCCCGTGGCCCAGCGGGACCGGTTCACCGCCCGGCTATCCCTGGGCTACCCCGACGAAAAGGCCCTCCTCCAGGCCCTGAAGGAGAGGGAACCCCTAGAGGGCCTGGAGGCGGTCACCCAAGGGGAGGAGATCCTGGCCCTTCGCCAGGAGGTGCGCCGGGTGCGGGTGGCCGAGGAGGTGCTGGACTACCTCCTGGCCTTGGCGGGCTGGCTCAGGAGCCGGGAGGAGGTGCGGCTTGGCCCCTCCCCCAGGGCTCTTTTGCAGGTGGAGCGCCTGGCCCAGGCCCTGGCCCTCTTGCAGGGACGGACCTTCACCGTGCCCGAGGACATCAAGGAGGCCTTCCGGGCCGCCATCCCCCACCGCCTTCTCCTACGGCTGGAGGCGGAGCTTTCCGGAGCCAGCCCGGAAGGGCTGGTGGCGGAAGCCCTCAAGGCGGTCCCCGCCCCGGTGGAAAGGGCCTAGGGAAGGACGTCATGGAAGGGGTTTTGGGCCTTCTATCCCTCCTTCTCCTCCTCGCCCTTTGGCGGGCACCCCGATTGGCCCGGATCCGGGTGCAAACCCCGGACCTGGCTCCAGGCTTCCCCGGGCAGGTGCGGCTTGGGCAGGTGGCGGTGGAGGTCTGGGCTCCCCTTCCCCTTTTCTTCCGCCTGGAAAACCTCCCCTCGGCCCCCTTGGGCTTGGAACCCCGGGGCCTTTCCGGGATGGCCTGGGGGAAGATCCGGTTGGCCCTGCCTCTTTCCTGCCGCTACCGCCGGCGGGGAGAGCATACCCTCCGCCTTACCCTACGCTTCACCAGCCCCCTGGGCCTGGGGGAGAGGCTTCTCAGCCTGGAGGCGGGGAGGGTCTTGGTCTACCCCGCCTTGCGGCCCCTACCGCCCTTTGAGCCCGCCCCCAGCTTCTTCCTGGAGGGCAAAACCGAGCCCTTCGGCCTTCCCGATCCCCTCGAGGCCAAGGGCCTCCGCCCCTACCAGCCCGGGGATTCCCTGCGCCTTCTGGCCAAGCCGGCAAGCCTCCGCCAGGGCCGCCCCATCGTGCGGGAAGTGGAAAAAAGCCTTCTGGGAAGCCTCTTCCTTCACCTGGACACCCAAAGCCTCCACCCCGCCTACCTGGACCATGGGGCGAGCCTTGCCGCCTGGCTCCTTCTCCTGGCGGAGAAAAGCGGGGTTTCCTATGGCCTTTCCGCAGGAGAGGTCCTGCCTTTGGGACGGGGAAGGGGCCACCTGGTGAGGGCCCTCTCGCTTCTGGCCCGCCTAGAGCCCACCCAAACCCCCGCCCTCCCGCCCAAGGCCCCTCCTGGAAGCACCTTCTTCCTCATCACCCAGGCGGCGGAACAAGCCTTCCTCAAGGCGGCCTTAAAGGGAAGCGCCCAAGCCCGGCAGGGAGTTCTCCTCCTCCTCCCCGAGGGTTACTTCCTTTACCCAGGGGAAAAGGGCCGGCTGGCCTTGGGCAAGACCCCGGGCCTGGAGCGAGCCCTGGCTATGCGGGGCCTCCTCCTGGCCCATGGCCTCGAGCTGAAGGTGGTGCGGGGCCACCAGCCCCTCACCTTATAAAACCCCCCTCAACCCCCTTGACAGGAACACGCGGGGGCAAAATAATAACCCTTGGTTTGACACTCTCGCCCTTTGAGCGTCAAAGGAGGGAGTGAATATGGCTGCGGAGGTGAAGACGGTGATCAAGCCCCTAGGCGACAGGGTTGTGGTGAAACGGATTGAGGAGGAGCCCAAGACCAAGGGCGGCATCGTGCTCCCCGACACCGCCAAGGAGAAGCCCCAGAAGGGCAAGGTGATCGCGGTGGGCTCGGGCCGCATCCTGGACAACGGGCAGAAGGTGCCCCTCGAGGTCAAGGAGGGGGACATCGTGGTCTTCGCCAAGTACGGCGGCACTGAGATCGAGATCGACGGCGAGGAGTACGTGATCCTCTCCGAGCGCGACCTTTTGGCGGTTCTGCAGTAAGGGAGGTGAGGTATGGCGAAGATCCTGGTGTTTGACGAAGCAGCCCGCCGGGCCTTGGAGCGCGGCGTGAATGCGGTAGCCGATGCGGTGAAGGTAACCCTGGGCCCCCGGGGCCGGAACGTGGTCCTGGAGAAGAAGTTCGGCTCCCCCACCATCACCAAGGACGGGGTGACGGTGGCCAAGGAGATCGAGCTGGAGAACCACCTGGAGAACATCGGGGCCCAGCTCCTCAAGGAGGTGGCCTCCAAGACCAACGACGTGGCCGGTGACGGTACCACCACCGCCACCGTCTTGGCCCAGGCCATCGTGCGGGAGGGCCTGAAGAACGTGGCCGCTGGCGCCAACCCCCTGGCCCTCAAGCGGGGCATCGAGAAGGCGGTGGAGGCGGCGGTGGAGAAGATCCGCTCCTTGGCCATCCCCGTGGAGGACCGCAAGGCCATCGAGGAGGTGGCCACCATCTCCGCCAACGACCCTGACGTGGGCAAGCTGATCGCCGACGCCATGGAGAAGGTGGGGAAGGAGGGGATCATCACCGTCGAGGAGTCCAAGAGCCTGGAGACCGAGCTGAAGTTCGTGGAGGGGTACCAGTTTGACAAGGGGTACATCTCCCCCTACTTCATCACCAACCCCGACGCCATGGAGGCGGTCCTCGAGGACGCCTTCATCCTCATCGTGGAGAAGAAGGTCTCCAACGTGCGCGAACTCCTCCCCATCCTGGAGCAGGTGGCCCAGACGGGTAAGCCCCTCCTCCTGATCGCCGAGGACGTGGAGGGCGAGGCCCTGGCCACCCTGGTGGTCAACAAGCTCCGGGGCACCCTGAACGTGGCTGCGGTGAAGGCTCCCGGCTTCGGTGATCGCCGCAAGGAGATGCTGAAGGATATCGCCGCCGTCACCGGTGGTACCGTCATCTCCGAGGAGCTTGGCTTCAAGCTGGAGAACGCCACCCTCTCCATGCTGGGCCGGGCCGAAAGGGTGCGGATCACCAAGGACGAGACCACCATCGTGGGCGGCAAGGGCAAGAAGGAGGACATCGAGGCCCGCATCAACGGCATCAAGAAGGAGCTGGAGACCACGGACAGCGAGTACGCCAAGGAGAAGCTCCAGGAGCGCCTGGCCAAGCTGGCGGGGGGTGTGGCGGTGATCCGGGTGGGGGCCGCCACCGAAACCGAGCTCAAGGAGAAGAAGCACCGCTTTGAGGACGCCCTGAACGCCACCCGGGCCGCGGTGGAGGAGGGCATCGTCCCGGGCGGCGGTGTGGCGCTCCTCAGGGCCATCAGCGCCGTGGACGAGCTCCTTAAGAAGCTGGACGGGGACGAGGCCACCGGGGCCAAGATCGTGCGGCGGGCCCTGGAGGAGCCTGCTCGTCAGATCGCGGAGAACGCGGGTTACGAGGGCTCCGTGGTGGTCCAGAAGATCCTCTCCGAGACCAAGAACCTCCGCCTGGGCTTCAACGCCGCCACCGGGGAGTACGTGGACATGGTGGAAGCGGGCATCGTGGACCCCGCCAAGGTGACCCGCTCTGCCCTGCAGAACGCTGCCTCCATCGGCTCCCTCATCCTCACCACCGAGGCGGTGGTGGCGGAGAAGCCCGAGAAGAAGGAGTCCACCCCCGCCACCACGGGCGGCGGCGACATGGACTTCTAATTCCACCCACCCCAACCTGGCTTTGCCAGGTTGGGGGCCCCGGTAAAGGGGCAAAGGAGACTGGGCCTAGGCCCAGCCTCCTTTCTTTTCTAAAAGGGCACCACCTCCTCCTTGGGCCCACCCCCACCGTTCCCCTGGAGGAAGGCCTCCCGATCCGGGATCAGGTAGGCGCGAAAGCCCTCGGCCTCGAGAGCCCCCAGGACCTCTTCCCCCACCCGGGTCTCCCGCAAGGAGAGGATGGCCTCTCCAAAGGGCCCCTGCACCCTGAGGTAAAGGGGAAGAGTTCCAGGGTATTCGTCCAAGAGGCTTTTGAGGAGGGCCACGCCCGCCTCGTCCAAGAGGGCGTGGTCCACCTCCACCTCCAGGGCCTTGGGGGCCTCGGCCACCTCCTCATAGGTCCAGGCAGCCTGGGCCATGACCCTAAGCCCCCCCTCCTCCCGCTCCACCTCCGCCAGGACCAGGAGGGGGGTGTCCTCCTTGAGCTTGGGGGAAACCCCTTCGTAAGCCCGGCCGAAAACCACCACCTCGAGGGCCCCTGTCTCGTCGGAAAGGGTAAAACGGGCCATCATGCCCCCGCTGCGGGTGGGTTTGCGCACCACCTCCTCCACCATGCCCGCGAGGAGCACCCTGGGCCTTGGGGGAAGGCCCCGGATGAAGTCGGAAAGCTCCTCCAGGGTGCAGCTCGCCACCTCCCTCAGGCCCGGGTAGCGCAGCACCGGGTGGCCGGAAACGTAGATGCCCAAAGCCTCCTTCTCGTAGCGGAGCCGGGTGATCTCGTCCAAGGGCGGAACCTCCACCAGGGGAGGCTCTTCCACCTCGGTGAACAGGCCCATCATGCCGGATCGCTCCCGCTCCCGGCTTTCCGCCGCCCACCGGAGGAGAGGGTCCAAGGACGCCAGCAACCGGGCTCTGTCCCCAAAGGCGTCAAAGGCCCCCGCCTTGATGAGGGACTCCAAGGTGCGCTTGTTCACCACCTTCTCGTCCAGGCGCTTGAGGAAGTCCCCGAGACTCTTAAAGGGGCCACGGCGCTCCCTTTCCGCCAGGATGGCTTGGGCTGCCCCTTCCCCCACGTTCTTCACCGCGGAGAGGCCAAAGAGGATCTCCTCCCCCACCACCTTGAAGTCAAAGCCCGAGCGGTTGATGTCGGGGGGAAGGACCTCTATGCCCATGGCCCGGGCGTCGCGGATGTACTCCGCCACCTTGTCGGAATCGTGCCGCTCCACGGTGAGGAGGGCGGCCATGAACTCCACCGGGTAGTGGGCCTTCACGTAGGCGGTCTGGTAGGAAAGGAGGCTGTAGGCAGCGGCGTGGGAGTTGTGGACGATCACATCCTCGGCAAGGAAGGTATGGGTTCCCTCCACGGTGAGGTCGTAGACCTCCTCCTCCCAAAGAGGCTCTATGGCCTCCACCCGGTCCCAGTAGATCTCCGCCGTGGCCAGGCGCAACAGGGCCAGGCTTCCCGTGAGGGCCGAAAGGCGCGCCAGGGTGGCGCGGGAAAGCCCCAGGCGGCCCTTGCTGGGCCGCAAAAGACCCTGGGCTAAGCCATGGGCCTCCAGAGAATCCCCCACCCTACCGCCGGAAGCCTGGGCCAAAGCATCCCTTACCAAGGGGAGAAAGGCCAGAGGCAGGATGTCCTTGGTGCTCCGGCCCACCTCCTTCCAGGAGGAAAGAAGAGCCTCCAGGTCCCGCTTTCTCTTGCCAAGAAGGTAAGGCCCCACCAGCTCCCCAAAGCGCCGGGCCGCCTCGAGGCCCCCCAGGAGGTAGACCACGTATCCTTTCCGGCCCCCTCCATAGGGAAAGCGCTTCTCCACCAGGCGGCTTTGCAAGCCCAGGCGGAGGAGCAGGTGCTGGACCCCCCGGGCAAGGGCCTCCGAGGCCGTGGCGTAATGGATGAGCCTACCCTTGGCGTCCACTTCCCCATCCCCCACCCACAGGCGCCCAAGAAGCCGAGCCACCCCTTCCTGGGAAAGGCCAAAGACCCTTTCGGGAAGATGCTTGTCCTTGGCGGAAAGCCCCAAAAGCCCCATCTCCCTCAAGAAGGTTTCCGCCTCCGAAGGCGCCTTGCGGTCCTGCCGGCCCACGTAGATACGGGCTACCCCCCGGCGCCAGACCACCCGGGTGCGGGTGTTGGCAAAGCCCGACAAGGCCTCCTCCATAGCAGCCAGCTCTTCCTCCGAGGAGGTGTAGAGGTAAAAGCCGGAGGGATGGCGGAGGTTCCCCTCGCTCAGGGCGAAGCCCAGAAGGTCCAGCTCATGGGGCCTCAGGTCCTCTGAAGGCTGGTAGGGAAGGTACCTGGGCAGGGCCACGAAGTCCCCTGGGCGAAGGGCGCCCAACTCCCGCCAACCCTCTGGGGTGTAGAGGGGATGGTTGGCCGTGGCTTCCAGGACCCGTCCCGTGGCGGTGCGCAAACGGTAGACCATGGCCCGGCCGCTTTCGAAGGCGGCCACCACCGGCCTTGGCACCAGGCGCAGGGAGCTCTCGTCCAAGGAAACCACCCAGACCCCTTTCGCTTCCCCCCGGACGATGGCCTCTACGGGCACAAGCTTTCCCGTACGGTAGTCCAGCACCCGGGCCCTTCCCGGCAGGCACTTGTTGAAGCCATAGTTGGCGAAGGCCTCCAGCATGTCAAAAAGCCGGTTGGCCTCCTCCTCGGGCACGCCCCGTTCCTTGGCCCCCCGCACGAAGCGCTCCCGGTGCTTTTGCATCTCCTCCACCTTCTTCTTGCCCATGGCCCGCCTCAGAAGGTCGGCCTCCCCCAGGGAGTAGCCCGCCACCTGGGAGGCGATCTGCATGATCTGCTCCTGGTAGACGGGGATGCCGTAGGTTTCCTCCAGGATGGGCCTCAGGTACTTCTCCGCATGGGGAAATTCCACGTAGCTCACCGGCTCCTGGCCGTGGTGGCGGCGGATGTAGGTGGGGATGTGCTCCATGGGCCCCGGGCGGTAGAGGGAAACCAAGGCGATGATGTCCTCGAGGCGCCTGGGCTTAAGCCCCCGCACCGTGGCGGTCATCCCTCCCGATTCCAGCTGGAAAACCCCCTTGGTCTCCCCCCGCGCCAAGAGGGCGAAGGTCTTGGGGTCGTCCAAAGGCAAGCGGTCGTAGTCCAACTCCACCCCCTTGGACTCCTTCACGATCTTCTTGGCCTCGTCCAGGAAGGTGAGGGTGCGCAGGCCCAGGAAGTCCATCTTCAAAAGCCCCAGGGCCTCCACCGCCCCCATGTCGTACTGGGTCACGGGCCGCCCCTCCTGGTCCCGCATGAGGGGCACCAAGTCCGTGAGGGGCTCGGCGGCGATCACCACCCCGGCGGCGTGCACAGAAGCATGGCGGTTTAGGCCCTCGAGGCGCATGGCCACCTCGATCACCTCCCGCACCCGGGGGTCTTTTTCCATCTCGGCCTTTAGCTCCGGCACCAGCTCTACGGCCTCGGCCAGGGGCTTGGGCTTGCCGAACTGCACGGGGATCAGCTTGGCTAGCTCCTCCGCCTTCTTGTGGGGGATGCCGTAGACCCGGGCCACATCCTTGAGGGCTGCCTTGGAGGCCAGGCTGCCAAGGGTGCCGATCTGGGCCACCTTGTCCTCCCCGTAGCGCCCGCGCACGTACTGGATCACCCGGTCCCGCTCCCGGTCGGAGAAGTCCGTGTCAATGTCGGGCATGGAAACCCGTTCGGGGTTCAGGAAGCGCTCAAAGAGGAGGCCGAAGCGCAAGGGGTCGATGTTGGTAATGCCCACGGCATAGGCCACCAGGCTTCCGGCGGCGCTTCCCCGGCCTGGTCCCACGGAGATCCCGTTCCGCCTGGCCCAGTTGATGTAGTCCTGAACGATGAGGAAGTAGCCGGGAAAGCCCATCCGCTCGATCACGGAAAGCTCGTAGAGGGCCCGGTGCAAGATGGCCTCCGCCGTCCACTCCCTAACCCCCTCCAACGGGGGTAGCTTGGGCAGAAGGGCTTCCCAAGCTGCCCCTTCCACCTGGGCCAAGGCCTCCGCCAGGGCTTCCCCGTCCCCATGGGGCGGTATCTTCCCCAGAAGGCGGAAGACCTCCCGGTAAAACCCCTCGGTGATGCGGTCCGGATACCGGGAAAGGAGCCCCTTGAAGGTGAGCTCCCTAAGATACTGGGCCTCGGTCCTGCCCTCGGGAAGGGGAAAGCGGGGGATGCGGTAGACCATCTTGTCCCCAACAGGGAGGTCCACGTTGCACATACGGGCGATCTCTACCGTGTTGTCAAAGGGTTCGTCGCCCCACTCCTCCTCCGGGAGCATGGCCCGCATCTCCTCTGGGGTCTTCACGTAAAACTCGTCGCAAGGGAAACGCCAGCGTTCGGGGTCATCCAGGGTGGTCTTGGACTGGATGGCGAGAAGCACCTCGTGGGCCCGGGCGTCCTCCCTTCTCACGTAGTGGCCGTCGTTGGTGGCCACCATCCCCAGGCCGTACTTCCGGGCAAACTCCCTCAGGACCTGGTTAACCTTTCTCTGCTCGGGCAGGCCGTGGTTCTGGATCTCTATGAAAAAGCGGTCGCCAAAGATGGAGAGGTACTCGTTCAGCCGGGCCTCCGCCAGGTCCAAGCGGTCCTGCAGGATGAACTGAGGAATCTCCGCCCCCAGGCACCCCGAAAGGGCGATAAGACCCTCGGCATGCTCCCGGAGAATCTCCCGGTCAATACGGGGTTTTTCGTAAAAACCTTCCAGGTATGCCCGGGTCGCTAGGCGCACCAGGTTCTGGTAGCCCTTGAAGTCCTTGGCAAGAAGGGTGAGGTGGAAGTACCCCCCGTCCAGGCCCTTCCCCCTTTTGCGGTCAAAGCGGCTTTCCGCGGCCACGTAAGCCTCGTAGCCGATGATGGGCTTGATCCCCATGGCGGTGGCCTTCTGGTAGAACTCCACCGCCCCGAAGAGGTTGCCATGGTCGGTCATGGCCAGGGCAGGGTCCTCGGGGGAAACCGTTTTCACCCACTCAAGAAGGTCAGAAAGCTTTGCCGCCCCGTCCAGGAGGGAGAACTGGGTGTGCTGGTGCAGGTGGGCGAATTTAAGGCGGCCCATAGGGTCCAGTCTAGCAAGCGTCTTGCCCTCCTTAGCTGGAGCCAGGCACCCTGGGTATACTGATTAATGTAATGATTGAGGACATTGGCACCCCCATCAGCGCCACCGAAGCCCGGGTCCACTTTGGGGAGGTCCTCCAACGCGTAGCCCGGGGAGAAACCCTGGTGGTGGAACGGGGAGGAAGAGCCGTAGCGGTCATCCTGTCCCTGGAAGAATACGAGCGGCTCCGGAAAGCGCCTAAGCAACAAGAGATCCTCGATGCGCTTTGGAGGCTGGGCCAGGAGATCCGAAACCACCTACAAGGACCCATCCCCTCCCCAGAGGAAGTCATACGGACCATGCGGGAGGAACGTAGCCTTGAAGTGGGCGGTTCTTGACGCAAGCTTCCTCATGCGAGTTCTTCTGGCAGGCATCCTGGGTGACAGGAGGGCCTATGAAGCTTTTCTTGGCTTGGGTCACAAGGAGGTGGTCGCCCCCACCCTCCTGCCTTACGAGGTGGCCAATGCCCTTCACCGCTACGTTCTGGGCGGGGTCTTGTCAGGGCCCCAAGCGGAAGCCTTTTTGCGAGGAGCCTTGGGCCTGAACATCCGCCTGATGGGGGACAAAGGCCTTCATCTAAGAGCCTTGGCCCTATCCCAAGCCCTGGGTTTAAAGGCCGTGTACGACGCCCATTACCTGGCCCTGGCGGAGAAGCTTCAGGCTGAATTCTGGACAGCGGACGGAAAGCTATCCCGGAAGGTTACGGAAGCTCAAGTTCAAGGCTTGCTGGAAGGCATCACCGTGCGCTATTTAGAACCCCATGACCCTGGGCCAACTTAGGGAAGAAATCTGGAACACCCTGGCCCGCTACGACCTGGCCCTCCACCCCACGCCTCCCCACGGCCACCACCCCAACTTCCTGGGGGCCAGGAAGGCAGCGGGGCTCCTCCTCCGCACCCCGGAGTTTCAAAGGGCCCGGCTCATCCTGGCAGGCATGGATGCGGTTCTGAAACCCTTGCGGGAGGAGGCCCTGAAGGCAGGAAAGGCCCTGATCCTCCCTCACCCCGACCGGCCAGGGGAGTTCGTGCTCCTCAAGGATCTGGACCCAAGGAGGCTCAAACGGGTGCGGGAGGCCTACCGCTATGGGGTGAAGGTAGACCTAAAGAACCAGCCCATAGACCTGGTCCTCATCGGGGCCGTGGCCGTGGACGAGGAAGGGGGATGGGTGGGGAAGGGCTATGGTTTTCCCCAGGCCTGGCTCGCCGTGGAGGCCCCCTTCGCCACCCTGGCCCACGCCCTCATGGTCTACCCCAAGCTTCCCGTGGAGCCGGAGCGCCGGGTGGACCTTATCGCCACCCCGACGCGGCTCATCCGGCCTTAAAGGGCGAACTCCTTAAGGAGGCCCTCGAGGTCCAGGGGCTCCTGCTGCCCTAAGGCAGGGTAGACCTCAGGGTAGCGGGGAAGGTAGGCCTTAAGGCGCTCCTCAAAGGTGGGGACCTCCGCCCTCCAGAAGACCCCTATGGGGATCCGCTCCCCCCACTCCGCCGCCTTTTCCTGGAACTGAGCCATCTTGCGATCCAGCTCCTCCGGGGGCAGGCCTTCGGGAACATAAGGGTCATACCCCTCATCCTGGAGCTTATAGAGCCTGGGGGCGAACCACTCCTTGGTGTGCAGGTCGTTGTAGGTGGGGCAGGGCTGGAGGACATGCAGAAAAGCCAGGCCCTTATGGCTAAGGCCCTCCTTGATGAGCTCCTTCAGGCCCTTCACGTCGTAGGCGTAGCCCCGGGCGATCCAGGTGTAGCCCGAGGCAAAGGCCAGAAGCAGGGGGTTGATGCGCCCCTGGGGGTTGGGCTTGGGAAGGCTTTTGGTCTTCTCCCCTAGGCCCAAGGTAGGCCCCGCCTGTCCCTTGGTGAGGCCGTAGACCTCGTTGTCGTAGAGGATGTAGAGCATGTCCACGTTGCGGCGGCCTGCAGCCACGAAGTGCCCGGCCCCGATCCCAAGGCCATCCCCATCCCCGCCCACCGCCACCACGGTGAGGTGGGGGTTGGCCAGCTTGGCCCCTTGGGCCACAGGAAGAACGCGGCCGTGGAGGGTGTGGACCCCGTACACGTTCAGGTAGTGAGGGGTCTTGGCCGAGCAACCAATCCCCGAGAAGATCACCGTCTGGGAAGGATCCCGCTTCAGCTCAAAAAGGGCCATCTGCAACGCGGAGAGGATGCCGTAGTCCCCGCAACCCGGGCACCAGTCCGGTTGCTTTTCCGCCTTGTAATCGGCAAGCTTAAGTTCCAGCATGGTTAGACTCCTTTCCTGAGCACCAGGCGCTCCGGGGCCCTGCCCGCAAGCACCTGTTCCAAGGCCTGCACCGCCTCATCCAGGGTGATGGGACGGCCGTTGTATTTCACAATGCGGTGATCCACCCGCCTTAAGGTTTCCTGCTGCACCAGGTCCGCAAGCTGCCCCGAGTAGTTGTGTTCCACCGTGACCAGCTTTTTCCCCTCCAGGAGCGCGCCGATCTCGGGGAAGGGCCAAAGGAGCCTGAGGTGCAGGTAGCCCACCCCAGGCAAGCGGTCTAGGGCTTCCAAGAGGGTACCCTTCACCGTGCCCCAACCCAGGACCAGGACTTCGCCATCCCTGTAGAGGGTGTACTGGTCCTCGGGGGGAATCTCCTTGCGGGCGGCTTCCAGCTTGCGCATGCGCTTTTCCATCTGGTATTCCCTTAAGGCGACGTCCTCGGTGATGTGGCCCTCGAGGTCGTGCTCGTCCGAGGTCATCCAGTAAAAGCCCCCCGGGGTGCCAAGGGGGATAAAGGGGGAGATGCCGTCCTCCGAGGGAGCGTAGCGCTCATAGGGGCCAAACCCCTCTTTTCTGGGGGCAAGGCGCTTTTCCCCATCCAGGGAAAGCACCTTCAAGGCTTCCTTGGGAAGGCTTTGCGCCATGGAAGCCAGGAACTTGTCCAAAAGATGCACCACCACCGTCTGGTAGCGCCAGGCCCAGGCTAGGGCCTTCTGGGCATCCAGGAAGGCATCCTGAATGTCCCCAGAAGCCAGGACGATCCTGGGGTACTCCCCGTGACCGCCCCGGATGGCGAACATCAAGTCGCCCTGCTCGGTGCGGGTGGGAAGGCCGGTGCTCGGGCCACCCCGCTGGTAGAGGGTCACCACCAAGGGTGCCTCGATCATGCCGGCAAAGCCCATGCCCTCGGCCATGAGGCTGAAGCCTGGGCCGCTGGTGGCGGTGGCCGCCCTGGCCCCGGCGAGGGCCGCTCCAATGGCCATGGTCACCGCGGCGATCTCATCTTCCGTCTGGACCACGGCCACGTCCGCCCCGGCAAAGGCGGTATGGGCCTCGAGGTAGGTGGACTCGTCCGTGGCCGGGCTTATGGGGTAGTAGGTCTGGAAGCGCAGCCCGCCAGCCAGCTTGCCCAAAGCGGCCGCCTGGGCCCCGGTGAGGTAGACCCGGCCCGGCTCGTACCCGTTTAGGTGAAGCTGGAAGGAAAGCCTGGGCACCTCCTCCCGGTACACCGCCTCGGCCACCTTCTGGTTCAGCTCCAATACCTTGCCCTTAAACTGCAGGGCCAGGGCTTCCAGCAAGGGCTCCAGGGGGAAGCCCAGGAAGCGGAGGCTTGCAGCCACAGCGATGGTGTTCAGGGTGCGCCGGGCTTGAAGGGAAGGGACACCCAGCTCCACCCCGATCCGGTCCGCCACCTCCTCAAAGGGGTAGGGCAGGGGCTGGACCCCCGACTCCACGTAGGCGGCAAGGAGATCCTTCAAGCTGGGGTCCAGCTTGCCAAAGCGCCCCGAAAGGGCCTCCGCCACCCGGTGGTCCAACATGGGAAGCTTGTGCACTGTAAGCTCCAGAACCCGGGGATCGTAAAGGAGCACCCCTCCAGACCGGACCTCGTCCAGGTGGCGGGCCAGGGTCTCCCCATCCAGGGCCACCAGCATGTCCACCTTCTCTCGGAAGGCCGCCACGGGTTTTCGCGAGAGGCGCACATCCAAGTAGGAGTGCCGCCCCATGATGTTGGAGTGGTACTCCCGCTTGGTGGCCACCCACCAACCTCCCTTGGCCACCGCCCGGGCGAACAAGGTGGCCGCCGTCTCTATCCCGCCCCCTTGGGGGCCGCCCACGCGCCAGGTGAACTCTTCCATAAGCCCTCCTTTGCTCTTTGATACCCTACTCCTTAAGGGTCCGGCTTGGCTAGGGGCATTTGCCCAAAGGGGGGTTCATTCCTCCTGGTCCGCCTGGTGAAGCCGCTTGCCCCAGAGGCTTTGCGGGCGGTGGTGCTCCAGTACCAAAGCCCGTACCTCGGGGTCCTGAATGCGCTCCGCAGCGTACAGGGGATGGTGGCGGCGCACCTGGAAGGCCCCAAAGATCCCCCTCCGCAAGGGGTAAGGGGACACAGGGAGGGCGTAAAGCCCGGTGAGGATGCGCTCCAAGGGACAGTAGGGCCTCAGGGCCTTTCCCGCATCGTGAAGAAGGGCAGCCCGGATGGCGAAGGCAGGGGCGTCAGGGTAGTGCTGCAAAAGCCGGCGGGCCACCCGCACCGCATGGGCCCGGTCCCTGGGATCCATGGAGAGGTAAAGGGTGCGCTCCTCCCCCTGCAAAAAGGCCAGGGCAAAGGCATCGTCCGGCTCCTCCCTTCGGGGAAAAAAGGCATGAAAGAGGCGCCTAAGCCTCCTCTGCACCTTTCCGAACCCTCGTCCGAAGCTCTGGTTCCTGCCACCCGCCAAGGGGCTAGATGAACTTCTTCAGCATGGTGGCGATCTCCTCGGGCTTTTTGGGGTCCACCTTGCCCTCGGAAACCTCGGCAGCGCAGATGTTGAGGAACTCCTCCAGGATCAAGGTGGCCGCCGCCTCCATGGCCTTCTTGGTGGCGGTCATCTGGGTGAGCACCTCGTCGCAGGGACGCCCCTCCGCCACCATCTTCTGCAAACCCCTCACCTGGCCTTCAATACGCCGCAGCCGCTTGAGGATGTTCTCCACGATCTCTTGCCCCAGCTCGGTGGTCTTGGTCATGGAGGCATTATATACCAGTACCCCCTATGTCGTCTTCACTCAGCGGTTCCTCGGCCTCGGGAAGCCTAGGCCTGCGCACCCACAGAAGCCGCGCCCCCAAAAGCCGGGTGATCTCCGCCAGGCGCCGGTTGGGATCCTCAGGGGGCCTAATGGGTTCCCCTGCCGGAGCGCCTTGGCCGGAGGGGTCCGCCTGCCCTCGCCAAGGAACCTCTGCGGAAGGTGACCCTTCGGCTGGCTCGGGCCAGGCATCCCACGGCTCCTCCTCCCCTTCAGGAAAACCCCTGGCCTCCTGGACACTCCCTTCGGGTAGGGCCGGGGAAGCAGGCTCAGAGGCCTTGGGCTCTTCCGAACGCCCACGTTTTTCCCCGGACAAAGGAAGGTTCCGGGAAGGGGGCCTAGGGTCTAGGCTTTTTTTTTCCAGGAGAAAGGCCACCTCCTCCACCCCGAAGTGGGCCCGCACCAGGGGGAGAAGGGCGGCTCTTTGCTCCTCAGCCCGCTTGTGGTGGAAGGCCTTGCTCTCGGGGAAGCGAAGCACCAAGCGCCCTTCTTCCAGGTCCGGCCGGGCCTCCCTGAGGAAGGCCCTCAGGGTGGGCTTCAGGGCCTCGAGGAACGCCCGCCACCTCCCGGCCAGGTCCCTTGGCACCTCCCCGGAAAGGCCTGCTTCCCTGGCACCTGGCGGCACCAGGGGCTTGGTGGGATGGAACTCGGGCAGGTCTTCCCGGGAAGCCCCTTGCCTACGCACATGGGCTGGCTCTTCAGGCAAAGCCGCCTCGGCCCGCACCGCTTCCCCGGAGGAAGGGCTGGCCGGGGGCTGAACCTCCCCCTTGCCCGGCTGGAACAAGGAGGCCGCCGGGAAAACCCTGGCTGCCTGCAACAGGGCTGCCTCCAGGGCCAGGAGATCCGAGCGCTTGGCAAGGCGCTCCATGGCCTCGTCCAAGGCGGTGAGGGCCCCAAGCAAGGCTTCAGGAGGAGCCTCGAGGCCCTCCCCCGGCAGGCCGTGGGCGGCGTAGAGGGCCTCCCGGAGCACCTCCATGAGCCCTCCCACCAGGCTCCTTGGGGCGAAGCCCTTGGCGTAAAGCCCCCTGGCCTCCGAGAGCACTTCCTTGAGGTCCCCCCGGGCCAGGCCCCGGGCCAGGCGGGAAAGAGCCTCTCTTGGCGGAAGGCCCAAGGCCTCCTCCACCCGCTTTCGGGTCAAGGGGCCCTCCAGGAGAAGCAGGCGGTCCAAAAGGCTTTCCGCATCCCTAAGCGCCCCGTCCGAAAGCCTTGCCACCAGGAGAAGGGCGTCTTCCTCCGCCTCCCTCCCCATCTCCTTGAGGATGCGCCGGAGCTTAAAGGCGATCTCCTCCTCCGTAAGGCGGCGGAAACGGTAGTGCTGGGTGCGGGAAAGGATGGTGGGGGGCATCCTTTCGGGCTCGGTGGTGGCGAAGATGAAGAGCACGTGGGGCGGGGGTTCCTCCAGGGTCTTGAGGAGGGCGTTGAAGGCGCTTTTGGAGAGCATGTGGGCCTCGTCCAGGATAAAGACCTTCCTGGGGGCGGAAAGGGGGGCAAGGAGGATCCTCTCCCTAAGCTCCCGCACGTCCTCCACTGAGTTGTTGCTGGCGGCATCGATCTCCACCACATCGGGGTGGGCTCCCTTTTGCACCGCCTGGCAGTGGGCGCAAACCCCGCAAGGGCGCTCCGCCCCCTGGCACCCCACGGCCATGGCCAGAAGCCGGGCGGTGGTGGTCTTCCCCACCCCCCGCGGACCGGAAAAGAGGTAGGCCTGGGCGAGGCGTCCTTCCCGGATGGCCCGCACCAGGGGCTCCTTCACGTGCTCCTGGCCCACCAGCTCCTCAAAGGTGAGAGGGCGGACCCGGCGGTAAAGGGCGCTCACAAGGGCTAGTATAGGGCTTGGTGCGGAGCTTTCTCTCCCTCCACGTGGAGGCCCCGCTGGAAAGGGTGCTGGCCTGGGCTCAGGGCAAGACCCTGGGGGCCGGGGTCTACCTGGTTCCGGATCCTCCCTGGGTGAGCCTCTACCACGAGGCCCAGGAGGCCCAGGAGGACCCCCAGGCCATCCGGGCCTTCCTGGAGGAGCTCTCCCAACTGGGGAAGGCCCTGGCCTTCCTGGTCCTGGCGGAAGAGGAGCTTCTTTTTCTCCTGGCCGAGGGGGGAAAAGTCCAGGCGGAGCTGGCCCAGGGAACGGAGCTAGGGGAAAGGCTCATAGCCCCTTTGGAGCTGAAACCCCTGCTCGAGAAGGCCAGCCGCATGCCCCCCGTAAGCGCGGTGCAGGCCCTGGCGGCCCATTTCGGCCTCCACCCCGACCACGCCGCCTTGGGCTTTTTGGACCTCCTGGAGGCCGAGGAGGAAGGGGACCTGCCCGAGGAGGTGATCTACCTTGAGTGAACCCTTGCTGGTGAAGGTGGGGGGAAGCCTAAGAGGTGCCGAAACCCTGCTGGACGAGCTCGCCAGCTACCCCGGCCCCCTGGTTCTGGTGCACGGGGGCGGGCCGGAGATCGGGGCCTGGCTTACCCGCCTGGGTCTGGAAAGCCGCTTTGAGGGAGGCTTGCGGGTAACGCCTCCTGAGCACATGGAGGTGGTGGAGATGAGCCTGTGCCTCACGGGGAAACGCCTGGCGGAGGGACTTTCCCGAAGAGGGAGAAGGACCCTTTCCCTTTCCGGGCGGGATGCCCTGTGCCTAAGGGGGAGGGCCCTCCCCCACCTGGGCCGGGTGGGGGAGGTGGTGGGGGTGGAAGTGGGCTTGCTCCTGGACCTCCTGGAAAAGGGCTACACGCCCCTCCTCGCCCCCATCGCCCTGGACGAGGAAGGCCCCTTGAACGTAAACGCCGACACCGCTGCCGGGGCGGTGGCCGGGGCCTTGGGGTGGCCTGCCCTTTTCCTCACGGATGTACCCGGGGTCTTAAGGAACCCCAAGGATCCCACCACCCGCTTCCCCCACCTCACGCCGAAGGAAGTGGAAGACCTGAAGGCCCAAGGGATCCTCCAGGGGGGCATGATCCCCAAGGTGGAAGCTGCCTTAAGCGCCCTTAGGGCAGGCGCTCCCTGGGCCGCCATCGCCCAGGGGGAAAGGGGCGTAGTGGCCGGGGTCTTGCAGGGGGAGAGGGGAACCCGGTTCACCCTTTAGCCAGAAGCTCCAAAAAGGCCAGGACGAACCCAGGCAGGTCCTTGGGCCCCTGGGCGGTGACCAGGTTTCCATCCACCACCACCCCAGTTTCCTGGTAAAGCCCCCCGGCGTTCTCCAGGTCGTCCCGGATGGAGGAAAACCCCGTGACCCTCCTGCCCCGCACCAGCCCGGCGCTGATGAGAACCCAGCCTGCATGGCAGATGGCCCCGATGGGCCTTCCCTCTTCCGCCACCCGGCGCACCAGGGCCAGCACCTCAGGGCTTCTCCTCAGGTAATCGGGGGCGAAGCCTCCGGGGATGAGGAGGCCCGCCAGCTCCGGCGCCTCCCGGGTGCTTACCTCCGCCTTCCAGGAAAAACCCGACTTGGCCCTGTACTCCCGGGCCTCAGGACCGATGACCACCGGGGTATACCCGGCTTCCTGCACCCGGTAGTAGGGGTACAGGAACTCCCGCTCGTCAAAAAGGTCCGCCAGAAGAATCCCCACTCGCTTCACGCCACACCTCCAGGAACTCCTTAAGGATATTCCCCGTCACCCCCCAGATGTCCACCCCCCGCCAGGGAAAATGCCAGACGGTGCGGCCATGGCGCACCTCACTCCAGGGGTTTACCTGGAGAAGCTCCTTCAAAGGGGCCAGGAAGACCTCGGCCACCTCGAGGGGATTGGGCCTTAGGGGAGGAAGGTCCTCCCGGAAGACCACCACCGGCTGGACCAGGAAACCCTGGGGGGAAAGCACCGGGGCAAGGTACCCCAGGGGCTCCACCCCCAAAAGGCCCACCTCCTCCGCGGCCTCCCGCAGGGCTGCCTCCAAGGGGGTTTCCCCCGGTTCCACCGCTCCTCCAGGGAAGCTGATCTGGCCGGCGTGGGTGGGGAGGTGGGGGCTCCTTAGGGTGAAAAGGAGGCTTTCCCCAAGAAGGGGCACGGCCACCGCCGCCAGGCGGAAGCCCTCGGGGAGGGCTAGTCCTCCTGGCAGGCTCTCTGGAAGCGCCTTCTTAAGGCGGTCTCGGGGTCCAAGCCCCTCTTGGCGAAAAGCCCCACCAGGTTCCAAAGTGCCTCCTCGAGGTCCCCTTTCTCCAGGGCCGCCCTCAGGCCCTCCTCGCTTCCCGGATCCACGCCCTTTCGCTGGAGCTCATAGGCCCGAAGCAGGGTGGGAAGGTGCTTGGGTAGCCCACAGGGCTCCTCCCTTTTCCCCTCCTCCGCCTTCAGCTCCTCCCAGCGGGCCTTCACCTCCTCCGGGGTTTTGGCCATGCCCTCCCCGAACACATGGGGGTGGCGGCGGATGAGCTTTTCCACAATGCTTCTTTCCACGTCCTCGTAGGAGAACCGCCCCTCCTCCTCGGCGATGACGCTGTGAAAGGCCACCTGCAAAAGCACATCCCCAAGCTCCTCCGCCATCTCCTGGGAATCCCCCTTCAAAAGGGCATCCGCCGCCTCGCTGGCCTCCTCCAAAAGGTACGGGATGAGGCTTTCATGGGTCTGGGCCCGGTCCCAGGGGCAGCCCCCAGGGCCCCTGAGGCGGCGCATCACCTCAAGAAGCCGCTCCATGCCCCCCATTCTCCCTCAGGAGGAAGCCCCCTGCCAGGGAAAAGCCCACCAAGACCAGGGAAAGGAGGTCCACCGGGGCCCGCTCCAGCACCCACCCCCCGGGCCCCGGGGCGGGTAGACCCGTGGTGCGGGTGAGGAGGAAAAGCCCCCCCATCACCCCCACCAGGTACCGCCCCAGGCGCCGCCAGCCCGGGCCTACGGGCACCTCTAGAAGGGGCAGGAGGAGCAAGGAGAGGCCGTAGCCCAGCTCGAGGGCCAACAGGACCATGAAGAGAAGGGCGTACCAGAACCCCGGGGTCTGGAAGGCCAAGGCGGGGTTTTGCACCAGGAAGAGCTCCCCGCATAGCCCCCCGCCCAAGGGGGTCTTCCCGAAGCCAAGAAGCTGAAGGAAAAAGGGAAGGATGAGCAAAAAGGCCGCCAGACGGAGGCGCATGCCCTATGCTACCGGTCCCGACGGGCAAAGACCAGGGCGCCCAGCAGGGCCAGGGCAAGCCCCGAGAAGGCCAGGTAAAGGAAGCCCAGCCAAGGCCCCACCTCCCCAAGCCGCTCCGCCACCAGGTACCCCATGGGCCCGGTGAGCACCGGGGCCTTCAAGCTGGCCAGAAGCCCCACCCGGTGGATCTCCTGGGGGTTGAGAAGCAGGGCCAGGGTGAGGAGGCCCTCCAGGGGATAGTCCTTAAGGCGCACCGCCAGGGCCACCACCAGGGGTCCATAAAGGATGTTCAAGAGGCCGAAAAGGCCAAACCCCAGGCCCAGGGCCCGCTTTTCCTCCAGGGTCAAGGCGGAAAGCAGGGCGGCAAGGCCCACCCAGAAGGCCAGGAGGCCAAGGCCGGAAAGCAAAAGCCATAAGGCGGCCTTTCCGGAAAGCCCCAAGAACCCCGCCCCCAGGAGAAGGCCGGGCATGAGGGGAAGCCCTAGCCCCAGGAAGATCCCCAGGATCCCCTGGCCGAAGCCCCGGAAGGCCCCCACGGGAAGCCCGAGGAGGAAGGCCCACTCCTCCCTCGAGGCCAAAAGGGGCACCGCCAGGGCCAGGACCAAGGGGGGAAGGAGAAGGAGAAGCCCCGAGTAAAGCCCCACCAGCCCCACCCCCTCCCCCCGGCCCAGGAAGCCCAGGGCCAGGAGGAAGGGAAGGAGGAACAGACCGAAGGTCCAGGGGTTGCGGGTGATCTCCCTGAAGAAAAGGGGGCTCATGGGGCCTTGGAAGGGGAAAAGATGTCGGCGGGCACCCAGGGGCGCTTCTCCCCCTCCTTAAGCGCCTGGGCCCAGGTGAGGATCCGTCCACCTCCCCGCCCGGGCCGCTCCTTAAGGTGCCCCTCCAAAGCCTCCCGGCTGGCGAAGGCCAGAAGCCCCGAGCCCATGGGGGTGCGGATCCTGGGATGGTGGTAGAGCACCACCCCTTCCGCTGGGATCCACCTGGGGGCCGTGCGGGTGCTGGCCGCAAAATCCGCCAGGTACACCTCCTTAGGGGTAAGGCCAGGCCCGCCCCAGCCGTTAAGCTGATCCAGAAGGCAGGCCGGGTCATCGTAGAAGAAGGCCTTCCCCTGGGGGTTCACCGCCTGGGCCGCATGCCGGGCATCCAGGATGGTCATGAAGCAGTAGGAACAGGCCTCCACCCCTACCCTCAGGGCCCGGGGAGCCGCCAGGGCCTGGAGAAGGAAGGGCAGGGAAAGGATAAAGGTCCGCCGGTGCATAGGTCCTTAGGCTAGGGTACGCCCTCGAGGAACCCCCCAAGCCCCCATCAGGCTAATGGCCATGGCTCCCCTCGCCCTCTCCACCCAAAAGCCCTGCATGCTGGGCCAGAAGGGCCACCAGGTTCATCTCCGGCAAGGGAGCCAGGTCCCAAAGGGTCTGGAAGCTGTAGAAGCGCTGGCGACCGTGCTGGGCCCGGTTCCTCTCGGCGAACTCCTGGGCTGCCCTGGCGCTGGCGAAGGCCAGGAGCCTGGCGTTCATGACCACCATCATCCTCTCCCCCCAGTAGTAGGTGGCCTGGCGGGCGGGGATGAGGCGCACCGACTCCTGGGGCCTCCCCGGGTCGTAGGCCCCCCGGTCGGTGACGTAGAAAGTAGCCCCCTCCCCATCCTTAAGCCCGTGCACCCAGGCGTAGTTCACCATGCAGGCGATACTTTCAAAGTGCAGGGCCTCCACCGCTTGCTTGGGATTATGGGGGGCAGGCGTAGGCCTGCCAAAGGCGATCTGGCTATAGGTCTGCTCAAAGAAGCCCTTGGAGAAGGTGCGGCCCCGCCACTGCCCTTCCGGGGTCTTGATGGGCATGCCGCAGAAGGCACAGGCCCCCTCGTCCCAGGGAATGGGCTTAGGGGAAACCCGTATCCCCAAAGCACGAGCCGGGGCCTCCATGCCGTGCCCCATGGGCTGGGCAAGGGCCGGCCCCGCCACCACCAGTCCACCCAAAGCCTTCAGCACCTCACGCCGGTTCCTCATAGAGCACCTCCATCAGCCAGGAAAGACGCTCCCCCATTGAGCCGAGAATCCCTCTTGGGGAGCCATCCTCCAGGATGCTTCCCCCCTTCAAGAGCAGAAGCCGGTCTGCCCGCTGGGCTTCCTCCACGTGGTGGAGGGCCACCAGGACCACGCCCTCCTTCTTCCCCTCCACCCAGGCCCAAAACCGCTCCCGCCCCCTGGGGTCCAAGGCGGCGGTGGGCTCATCCAGAAGCCAGACGGGAGGGTCGCCCATGAGGCTTGCCGCCAGGGCCAGGCGCTGGCGCTGCCCCCCGGAAAGCTCTCCCACCCGTTTTCCCAGGAGCCCCTCCAGCCCCATACGCTCCAGGGCTTCCTCGAGGGCCTCCTGGCCCAGCCCCTTCACCCGCCTCGCTCCCTCCAGGACCTCGAGGGCCCTGAGATGGGGGAATAGCCTGGGGGTCTGGGGCAGGTAGGCCCTTAGGGGAAGGACCCTGGGATCCCGGGGGGCATGGGAGAAAAGCGCCGCCTTGCCTCCATCCGGCTTGAGCCGCCCCGCCAAAAGGGCCAAAAGGGTGCTCTTCCCCGCCCCGTTGGGGCCCAAAAGCCCCACCACACCCCCGGCCACCTGCAGGGTGACTTCCTTAAGCCTTCCCTTCTTGCTCAGGTTCTCCGCCACCACCACAGAACACCTCCAAGAAGGCCCAGGATGATCCAGTGGCCCCGGAAAGCCACCGCCTTGGGTAAGGAGGCCGCCCGGGCATCGGCCAAGGCCACGAGCCTCAGGCCCGGCACCTGGGCCTCCACTGCCTCCCAAAGGACAATCCCCGGGGAGAGGGCGAAAAGGGAAAGCTCCGGCTGCCGGGCGAGGAGAAGGGCGAAGCTCCCGGTGGGCAGGTGGGGAACAGGAAGGCCAGAAGCCCGGTCGTACAGGTTCCCCACCACCCGGGCCTTGGCCTCGGGATCGTCCACCGCAAGGTCGTAGAGGTTTCCCTGGAAGGCGTTTTTCTCTACCCAAGCCGAGTTCCCTCCCCGCTCCCGGGTGATGCGCAAGGCAGTGCCGTTTTCCCGGAAGCCGTTGCCCCCCACCCTCACCCCCTGGGCGTCCATGAGGACCAGGCCCAGGGTGTTTTCCACAAAGAGGTTTTCCCGAACCTCCGTTCCCCGCTCCTCCTGGACCAGAAGCCCGTAGCCCACCGGGCTTTTGTGCCCGTAAAGCCGGTTTTCCCGCACCAGGTTCTGCGCCCCATGCATCACCGCATTGCCCACGCCGTTATTCCGGGACAGGTTGCCCTCTATGCCCACCTGCCAGGAGAACATCACGTGGAAACCATAGCGGCCGTTTCTCTCCAGAAGATTGCCCCTAATCCCCATCCCCGGGCTGTACTCCACGTAGATCCCATCCATGAAGCCCTGGAGATGGCTTCCCTCCACCCGGGCCTTGGGGCTGGAGTAGACCAAAACCCCCGGGGAACCCCCGAGGCCCCGGGCCTTAAGCCCCCGGATGGTGGCCCCCGGGGAATCCTCCACCCGCACCGCAGCGGGGGCCTCCTCCACCCTCACATCCTCCAGCAGGCATCCCTCGCACCCCGAGAGGTAAATGGCGGCGTCCGGCCCAAAGAAATCCCCCTCGGGCCCCGCCCCCACCACCCTTAGCCCTCGCACCTTGATCCCGGGGGCGAGGAGGCTCAGGGCATGCCCCTTGTTCCCCCGCAGGACTGCTCCCTGCCCCTCCACCACCAGGTTTGGGGTGGAAAGCACCAATGGACCCCTTACCTCCCCTTCCAGGCGAAGCACCGGAGCAGCCAGCCCTGGAAGGGCCAGGAAGCCCAGGATAAGAACGGGCCGCATCGCCCCTAGGGTAGAAGGGAAGGGCGGGACATCCGTACTCCTCACCCCTGGGGAGTACATATGTCCTTCCCCTCCTGGTAGCCTGGAGGGGTGAGGTGGCTTTTCCTGTTGCTGGGAAGCGTGGCCTTGGCCCAGGCTGTGGCCACCCCGGGCTGGGTCCGCCTGGTGCCCCCGGTGGTGAAGGACACCGCCGCCTACCTGACCCTGGAAAACCGGGGCAAGCTTCCCTTGCGCCTGGTGGGAGCTGAAACGGACGTGGCCGAGCGGGTTTCCTTCCACCAGGACCACCGGGAACACCGAGGAGGCCAGGTGGTCCTGGGCATGCGTCCCCTTCCCTACCTGGATATTCCCCCGGGAGGCCGGGTGGAGTTCCGCCCCGGTAAGTACCACCTCATGCTGGAAGGGCTTAAGCGCCCCCTGAAAGCAGGGGAGAAGGTGGCTTTGGTCCTGAGGTTCCAAGACGGCAGCAGGCTCAAGGTGATCCTGCCGGTGGAGATGCGATGAAAGGGAAACTCCTCTTGCCCGTACTCCTGGTCCTCGCCCTGGTGGGGGTGGCCTACCTCCTCCTGCCCAAGGGCCCCCATGCCTTCTACGGCACCCGGCTTCTGAATCCCAAGCCCGTGGACTTCACCCTCGAGGGGCCCCAGGGCCCGGTACAGCTTTCCCAGCTTAAGGACAAGCTGGTCCTCATCTTCTTCGGCTTCGTCCACTGCCCCGACGTATGCCCCACCACCATGCTGGCCCTGAAGCGGGCCTACGAGAAGCTCTCCCCCAAGGAGCAGGAAAGGGTGCAGGTAATCTTCATCAGCGTGGACCCCGAGCGGGATACCCCACAGATCTCTGACCAGTACGCCAAGGGCTTCCACCCCAGCTTCCTGGGCCTCACGGGAAGCCCGGAAACCATCCAGGAGGTGGCCCGGACCTTCGGGGTTTACTACCAGAAGACCCAGTACCGGGGCCCTGGGGAGTACCTGGTGGACCACACCGCCACCACCTTCGTGGTGAAGGAGGGCAACCTGGTCCTCCTCTTCAGCCCGGACAAGGTGGAGGAAACGGAGAAAGTGGTAGGAGACCTCAGGGCCTTGCTGTAAAGTATGGAGGACTTCCTCAGGGATTTGTTGCAAAGGGTTTCGGAAAAGATCCGTTCCGCCACCGCAGGGGCGGAAAAGCGTCTTTGGAAGCTGAAGGAGAAGCTAGACCAGGATAAGGACGGCAAACCCGACCTGGTGGAAAAGGCTCTTCAGGAGGCTAAGAAAGCCCTCGAGGAGGCCAAGGCCCGCCTGGCGGAGCTGGACCAGGACAAAAACGGCATCCCCGACAAGCTGAAAGAGCTTTCGGAAAAAGCGGCCCAGGCCGCCAAAGCTGCCAAGGCCAAGGCAGAGGAAGCCGCCCGCCTCCTAAAGGAACGCCTGGGCAAGCGGGGCTCCCAAGCCTAAGGAAGGGATCAGCCCAGGGCCACATCCAGGGCCATCATGAGGGCAAAGCCCGTCATCACCCCGAAGGTGGAGATGTCCCCGTTGCCCTCCGCCTGGCTTTCCGGGATGACCTCCTCCACGATCACGAAGACCATGGCCCCTGCCGCCAAGGCCATGAGGTAGGGCAACAGGTAGAGCATCTGCGTGACCAGAAGGGCTCCCAAAAGGGCTCCTAAGGGCTCCACGATGGCGGAGAGCTGCCCGTAAAACCAGGCCTTACCCGCCCCAATTCCCGCCCGCCTTAGGGGCCAGGCCACCGCCAAGCCCTCGGGCATGTTTTGCAAGCCGATGCCCACCGCCAAGGCGATGGCCCCGCCCAGGGTGGCTGCCCCTGTGGGGTCAAGCCCCGCAGCCCCAAAGGCTACCCCCACCGCCAAGCCCTCGGGGAAGTTGTGAAGGGTGATGGCCAGGATCAGCAAGGTGGTGCGCCGCCACAGGGTGCGGACTCCTTCCTCCTGGGCTCCTGGATCCAGGTGAACATGGGGAAGAAACCGATCCATTAGGCGCAAAAGGGCTCCACCCAGGAGGAAGCCCACCACGGCAGGCACCCAGGGAACCCTACCCTGGGACGCAGCCATCTCCATGCCGGGAAGCAGGAGGGAGAAGACGCTGGCCGCCAGCATAACCCCCGCGGCAAAGCCCAGCATCCCATCCAGGAGCTTGCGGCTAGGCTCTTGCGCCAAGAACACGCTGGCCGCCCCCACGGCGGTGAGCCCCCAGGTGAAGAGCCCCCCTAAGAGGGCGTAGAGGAAAACCGGGGTTTCCATACCCCTCTAGTTTAGGCATACCTAAAACCGAAGGCAAGCCCGGGTTGGAGTATCCTGAGGTAAGGTATGCTGGATAAGCTCGCGCGCCTAGAAGAGGAACACCGGGAGCTGGAAGCGCTCCTTGCCGACCCCGAGGTCCTCAAGGACCCGAAGCGCTACCAGGCCCTCTCCCGGCGCTACGCGGAGATGGGGGAGGTGATCGCCCTCATCCGGGAGTATCGGAAGGTCCTCGAGGACCTAGAAGGAGTGGAGAGCCTCCTCGAGGACCCCGAGCTCAAGGAGGCGGCCAAGGCGGAGAAGGAAGCCCTCCTTTCCCGGAAGGCGGAGCTGGAAAAGGCCTTGGAGCGTCACCTCCTGCCTAAGGACCCCATGGACGAGCGGGACGCCATCGTGGAGATCCGCGCGGGAGCGGGGGGCGAGGAGGCTGCCCTTTTCGCCCGAGACCTCCTGGAGATGTACCTGCGCTTCGCCGAAGAGATGGGTTTTGAGACCGAGATCCTGGACTCCCACCCCACGGACCTGGGAGGCTTCTCCAAGGTGGTCTTCGAGGTGCAGGGGCCTGGGGCCTACGGCACCTTCAAGTACGAAAGCGGGGTCCACCGGGTGCAGCGGGTACCGGTCACGGAAACCCAGGGGCGGATCCACACCTCCACGGCCACGGTGGCGGTGCTGCCCAAGGCGGAGGAGTCCGACTTCCAGCTCAACATGGACGAGATCCGCATCGACGTCATGCGGGCCTCTGGGCCTGGGGGCCAGGGGGTGAACACCACGGACAGCGCGGTGCGGGTGGTGCACCTGCCCACAGGGATCATGGTCACCTGCCAGGACTCCCGCAGCCAGATCCGAAACCGGGAAAAGGCCCTGATGATCCTAAGAAGCCGCCTTCTGGAGATGAAGCGGGCCGAGGAGGCGGAGAAGCTTCGAAAAACCCGCCTGGCCCAGATCGGCACCGGGGAGCGTTCGGAGAAGATCCGCACCTACAACTTCCCCCAGTCCCGGGTCACGGACCACCGCATCGGCTTCACCACCCACGACCTCGAGGGCATCCTCTCGGGGCACCTCCAGCCCCTCTTGGAAGCCCTCAAGCGGGCCGATCAGGAACGGCAGCTGGAGGCCTTGACGGAAACGTGATGCGCCGCGAGATCCTGGTGGTGGCGGCCATCCTGTTGGACCGCCAAGGCCGGGTCCTTCTGGTGGGGAACGACTGGGGCAGGCGGGGCATGGTGCGCTACACCCTTCCTGGGGGCACCGTGGAACCTGGGGAAACCGTTCTGGAAGCCCTGGTGCGGGAGGTGCGGGAGGAAACCGGCCTGAAGGTAAAGGCCATCGAGCACCTGGCCTATGCCATCCAGGTGGAGGACCGTCGCAAGAACGAGCGCACCCTGGCCATGGCCTTTAGGGCCAGCTACGAGGGGCTTTTGAACCCCAGGGACCCCGACGGCCACATCGTGGAAGCCCGCTTCTTCACCCCGGAGGAGGTGGCGGTCAAACTTTCCGGCCACCGTCCCCTCCTGGAACCCCTGCTGGACTACCTTGGGGGGGAGCGGGGCCGGTTTTACGCCTACACCGGCTGGAGCCAACCGGGAACACGGGTCTAACGCCACCCCACCCTGGCCTCGCCGGGGCGGGGGCCCCGGCGGATCCTTCACCTAGGCCATCATGGACCAGGATGGAGCGGGAAAGGGTATAACCCCAGGATTAAGGGCCCAGTTTCCGCTTCAGGTAGGCGGTGAGCTCCTCTATGGCCTTCCTCAAGGCCCGCTGCTCCTCCGCCAGGGCCTCGAGGGGGTCCCTGGCTCCCTCCACTGCGGAAAGGGTCTTGAAGAGGAGGGTGGGGTTGCCGCACCGGGGGCAGACGAGGCCCGCGGGGCGGACCGAGGGAGCGTAGAAGACCCGGGTGCGGCACCGGGGGCATAGGAGGTACTTGACCCCCGAGGCCTCCCCCTTGCGCACCGCCTCCTCCAACTCCAGGGCCTCCTCCCGCGGGAAGCCCAAGAAGAAGTCCTCCCCCACTTGGACGGAAGCTGGGTCCTCTCGGGTGGGTTTCAGTTCCCCCTGCCTTCCCTCGGGGGTTTCCCAGGTAAACCCGTTCCAGCGAAAGTGGCGAAGGTGCTTATTCCCCTCCAGATCCTCAATCTCCACGATGAGCTGCAGGACGGGATCCTTGGGATAGTAGTACAGGCGCACCGCCTGCACCCCGGAAAGGCTCTTGCTGCGGGGCAGGGTGTAGGCCAAAGGACCCTCCCCCTTGGCGGGGTAGCCCACCAAGCGCTCCAGGTCATAGAGGGTGAGGCCAGGGCGCTCCATATCTCCGAAGAGGAGGCTTTCCACGTAGCGGAAGGCAGCCGCCAGGTCGGAGCCTTGCCCCTGACCGAAGCCGGGGTTCATAAGACCAGTTTATCCCAAAAAACAGTACGGGGGAACCTGGCCCCCACGGGGCTGGTTCCTTTGCTTTCCTTCAAGGGCCCTCCATAATGGAGGTATGGCCTTGCTCTTCACCCCCCTGGAACTCGGCGGCCTCCGGCTGAAAAACCGCCTGGCCATGTCCCCCATGTGCCAGTACTCCGCCACCTTGGAAGGGGAGGTAACCGACTGGCACCTCCTCCACTACCCCACGCGGGCCCTCGGAGGCGTGGGGCTCATCCTGGTGGAGGCCACCGCCGTGGAACCTTTGGGCCGTATCAGCCCCTATGACCTTGGCATCTGGTCGGAGGATCACCTTCCGGGCCTGAGGGAGCTAGCCCGGAGGATCCGGGAAGCAGGAGCGGTGCCGGGGATCCAGCTGGCCCACGCCGGGCGCAAGGCGGGGACCGCTAGGCCCTGGGAAGGAGGGAAGCCCTTGGGCTGGCGGGTGGTGGGGCCAAGCCCCATTCCTTTTGACGAGGGCTACCCCGTACCCGAACCCCTGGACGAAGCGGGGATGGAGCGCATCCTCCAGGCCTTCGTGGAAGGAGCCAGACGGGCCCTTAGGGCAGGCTTTCAGGTGATCGAGCTCCACATGGCCCATGGCTACCTCCTTTCCTCCTTCCTCTCCCCTCTCTCCAACCAGCGCACCGACGCCTACGGGGGAAGCCTGGAAAACCGCATGCGCTTTCCCCTTCAGGTGGCCCAGGCGGTGCGGGAGGTGGTGCCCAGGGAGCTTCCCCTTTTCGTGCGGATCTCCGCCACGGACTGGGGGGAAGGAGGATGGAGCCTCGAGGACACCCTGGCCTTCGCCCGGAGGCTTAAGGAGCTGGGGGTGGACCTTTTGGACTGCTCTTCAGGCGGGGTGGTGCCCAGGGTGCGGATCCCCTTGGCCCCGGGCTTTCAGGTGCCCTTCGCCGACGCCGTGCGCAAGAGGGTGGGCCTGCGAACGGGAGCCGTGGGCCTCATCACCACCCCCGAACAGGCGGAAACCCTTTTGCAGGCGGGAAGCGCCGATCTGGTGCTTCTGGGCCGGGTTCTCCTCAGGGACCCCTACTTCCCCTTAAAGGCCGCCAAGGCCTTGGGCGTGGCCCCGGAGGTGCCCCCCCAGTACCAAAGGGGGTTTTAGCGCTACCCCAACCTGGCCCTGCCAGGTTGGGGATTCCGGCCAGTCCCTAACGCGGCAACCCAAACCGCTTAGGGACACGGTGGGCTAGGGGAAAAGGGCGGGGTGAGGAAGGAGCCAGCGCACCTCCCGCCTCAGGGTTTCAGCAAAGCGGGGGCTCCTTTCGGGCAGGGCCTGCCTCGGCCAGGGTATAGACCAAGGCCTCCGCAGGCACGGGAAGCTCCTCCAGGGGCAAGGTCAGGGCCCGTTGCCAGGAAGGAAGGGAAGAGGACTCCACCACCAAAAGGAGATCCAGGTCGCTTCCCACCCCGTAGTCGCCCCGGGCGTAGGAACCGAAGTAGCCCAGGGCCAGGAGGCCAGGGATGGGGTGGCGGACCATCCAGGCCTGAAGGGCACCCTCCACTTCCTCCCGGCTAGGCCATCTGAGCACGGCAGAATTCAAGGATTTCACGGGCATAGCGCACCGCCTCCTGGCTTTGCAAGGGGCCATAGTGCTCCGCAGAAGGCCCCTCGGGAAAAGCATCGGGGTATCGGGTGGGTATGTAGAGCCCATCCAGGTAGCGGGCCTTTTCCACCAGGTCTTGAGGAACCTCCAAGGGTAACTCCTTGAGAAGCCGGGACATGCCCCCAAGCCTCCTGGTCCAGGTGGAGGTGGAGGGCTTTTACCGCCTTCTCTGCGGCCTGCTGGGCGGCAAAACAGGCCCACTCGTGCCGGCCTGCCTTCCGGGCGATCTCAGCCATCTCCAGGTCCCTTTCCGCCTGGAGAAGCCAGTCCTTAGCCCGATTCACCCCTCCAGTTTACCGTAGACTGTTCCCCATGAAGGCCGTACGGGTGCATCAGACAGGCGGGCCCGAGGTCCTGGCCCTCGAGGACCTCCCCATCCCCGAGCCAGGGCCAGGGGAGGTTTTGGTGAAGCTTTTGGCCATCGGGGTCAACTACATCGACACCTACAAGCGCAAGGGTCTTTACCCCATGCCCCTTCCCTTCACCTTAGGGGAGGAAGGAGCCGGGGTGGTGGAGAAGGTGGGGGAAGGTGTGGTGGGGGTACGCCCTGGGGACCGGGTGGCCTTCGCCAACGTTCAGGGTGCCTACGCCCAGTACCAGGTGGTGCCAGCGGAGAGGCTCGTACCCGTGCCCGCAGGGCTGGATCCCAAGCTGGCGGCAGCGAGCCTCCTGCAGGGCATGACCGTCCACTACCTTCTGAAGAGCACCTACCCCGTCCGCCCTGGGGATCAGGTCCTGGTCCACGCGGGGGCCGGGGGGGTGGGGCTCCTCCTCATCCAGTGGGCCAAGCGGCTGGGGGCCACGGTCTACGCCACCGCCAGCACCGAGGAGAAGCGGGCCCTTTGCCTCGAGGCGGGGGCGGACTACGCCCTGCCCTACGAGGGCTTCGCCCAAGCGGTGAAGGCCCTTTCCGGAGGCGGGGTGGACGTGGTCTATGACGGGGTGGGGCAGAGCACCTTTGAGGGAAGCCTCGAGGCCTTAAGGCCCAGGGGCTATCTGGTCCTCTTCGGCCAGTCCTCGGGGCCCGTGCCCCCATTTGACCCCCAGGTCCTGAACCGGAAAGGAAGCCTCTTCCTTACCCGCCCCACCCTGCACCATTACACCGCCACCCGCAAAGAACTCCTCTTTCGGGCGGGGGAGGTTTTTGAGGCCATCCGGGAAGGGTGGCTACGGGTGCGCATCGGGGCGGAGTTCCCCTTGGAAAAGGCCAGGGAAGCCCACGAGGCCCTAGAGGGGCGGAAGACCACGGGCAAGGTCCTCCTCATCCCCTAGGTACCGGGCCTGCCAGGACCTGAGCCCCCTTTCCGGAAGGTAGGCTCCCCGCACGGTGCAGGCCAGGGCGGATAGGGCAACGGCGCCCTCCAGGATGTCCTTTAGGTCCGGTAAAGACAGGCGGGGAAGATTCCCTTTACCGTAGCCCTTTCGGAGAAGAAGGGCCAAGAGCCCGGCGGTGAAGGCATCCCCTGCCCCCACGGTATCCTTCACCCTCACCGCCTTTCCGGGGAGGCGCACCGCCTCCTCCCCAAGAAAGGCCACCGCCCCTTCCCGGCCCAGGGTGAGGACCTTTAGGGGTATATCCAAGGTCTTCACCGCCCCCACGGGGTCCTCAGGGAAAAGAAGTTTGGCGTCTTCTAGGGAAAGCTTCAACAGGTCTATCCGGTCCAGATAGGCTCTTATTCGCTTCCTTTCCTTGGGGGTAGGGGAATGCCGGAGGTTGGGGTCGTAGGAAACCAAAGCCCCCTCCTCCGCCGCTTCCTGTAAAAGGAGGCCTAAGCCTTCCTCCACGCGATCCTCGAGGGCCAGGAGGGAGCCGAAGTGGAACACCCTGGCTCCCCGGGGGCTTTCGGGCCCTGGGCGGTAGGGCAGGCGGAAGGGGCGGTGGAAGCTATATTCCCCATTTCCCTCCGCATCCAGGCGCACCAGGGCCAAGGGCATGGGAGCGGGATGGCGGAAAAGCCTGAGCTCGAGGCCCCGCCTTCTCATCTCCTCCTCGCTCCAGGCGGAAACCCAGTCCTCCCCCACCTCGGAAAGGAAACGCACGGGAAACCCCAACCGGGCCAGGGTGGCGGCGGTGTTGAGCGCCGAGCCCCCAAGGACCCCCCTAAAGCGCAAGGGGTCTTGGCTTTCCTGAATGAGGTCCACCAGGACCTCCCCCAAAAGGGCCAGCATGGCTCCATTATGCCTGTCACCTTCTTTACATTCCCCTGGGGCTTGGGTAGTATAATCCTCTCGAACTTGGGCAATGGCCTGTGGTTTTCTTGGCGACAGGTGTCTTCCCTTGGCCCAAGAGGAGGTGAAGGATGCTCGGCGGATATGCCCATAGGATCGCCCGTATCAACCTCTCTACAGGCCAGGTGGAGTACTTCGCCCCCGATCCCAAGGACCTGGAGATGTATGTGGGCGGAAGGGGTCTAGGGGTTAAGTACGTGTTTGAAAACGGGCCCAAAGTAGACCCCCTGGGCCCCGATAACCTCCTCTGCATCATGAATGGCCCTCTTTCCGGCACGCGGGCCAAGATGTCGGGGCGCCTGGCCGTGGTCACCAAAAGCCCCCTCACGGGCACGGTAACGGATAGCCACATGGGGGGTTGGACCGCGGCCAAGCTGAAGTGGGCGGGGTTTGATGGACTCCTCATCAAGGGAGCCTCGGATAAACCCGTTTACCTACTGGTGAAGGATGGGGAGGTCACCATCCACGATGCCTCGGACCTATGGGGCAAGACCACCCATGAAACCCACCGCATCCTGCGGGAACGCCACGGGGAGGATGCCGACGTGATGGCCATCGGCCCCGCTGGGGAGAACCTGGTCCGCTTCGCCAACTGGATCAACAACGACGAGCGTGCTGCGGGCCGAGGGGGCACCGGGGCGGTGGCGGGAAGCAAAAAGCTCAAGGCCATCGTGGTGGTGGGCAAGCAGGAGAACATGCCCCAACCCAAGGACCCCGAGCTCTGGCGGGAGGCCGACCGCCAGGCCTCGGCCACCATCAACGACCCCAAGAACGTGACCGCCCCCAAGAAGGGTGGGCTTTCCCTCTACGGCACCAACGTGCTCATGAACATCACCAACGTGATGGGAGCCCTGCCCACCTTCAACGCCCAGCACACCTGCATCGAAGGGGTACAGACCATCTCCGGAGAGTACATCCGCGAGCACCGCCTTATCAAGGACAACACCTGCCACGCCTGCCCCGTGGCCTGCAAGAAGATGGTGGAGATCCACATCAACGGCAAGACCATCCGCTTCGAATCCTACGAGTACGAGTCCGCCTGGGCCTTGGGGGCCCACTCCGGCCACACCGACACCGACTGGACCGGGTACGCCATCTACCTCTGCAACGCCTACGGCCTGGACACCATCGAGACAGGCAACGCCATCGCCGTCCTCATGGAGGCCACGGAGAAGGGCTACTACCAGGGTCCCGATGGGATCCGCTTTGGGGACAAGGAGGGCGAGGCCCGCATCATCGAGGCCATCGCCTACCGCCGGGGAGTAGGGGACGGCCTGGCGGAGGGCCCAGCCCGCTGGGCCAAGGCCATCGGCCACCCCGAGATTGCCCTCGAGGTCAAGGGGCAATCCATCCCCGCCTACGACCCCAGGGGGCTCAAGGGCATGGGCATCGCCTACGCCACCTCCAACCGGGGGGCCTGCCACCTCCGGGCCTACACCCCTGCCTCGGAGATCCTAGGCATCCCCTACAAGACCGACCCCTTGGCCTGGGAAGGGAAGGGGAAGCTCACCAAACTCCTTCAGGATCTTTCGGCTTTCACCGATTCCTTGGACCTTTGCAAGTTCAGCCAGTTCGCCGAGGGTCCCGAGGAGTACGCCAAGCAGCTTTCCGCCTACTGGGGCCGGCCCGTGACCCCCGAGGAGATCCTCCTCATCGGGGAGCGCATTTATAACCTAGAGCGCTACTACAACAACCTGGCAGGCTGGGCGGAGGGCTCCGACTACCTGCCCGAGCGCTTCCTCAAGGAACCCTCCGACTGCGCAGGCTCCAAGGGCCAGCTCACGGAGCTGGACCTGATGTTGCAGGAGTACTACCAGGAGCGGGGTTGGGAGAAGGGGGTGGTGCCCCCGGCCAAGCTCCAGGCCTTGGGCATCCTGTCCGCCGCCGCGGACGACTAAGGGGTACCCTAAGGAGACCCGGGCCACCGCCCCCGGGTCTCCTTTAAACTCTTCCTATGCCTAAGGTGAACCTGTACGCCACTTTCCGAGACCTGGTGGGCAAGGGCCAGGTCCAGGTGGAGGGAAGAACGGTTGGGGAAGTTTTGGAGGCCTTGATCAAGGCCTATCCGGCCCTAAAGGAGGAGCTCTTCGAAGGCGAGGGCCTAGCTGAACGGGTCTCGGTTTTCCTGGAGGGCCGGGATGTGCGTTACCTAAATGGGCTTGCCACCCCCCTGACGGAGGAAGCCACCTTGGACCTCTTCCCCCCGGTGGCGGGCGGAACCTTCGCCCAGCGCTTCGGGGCTTTGCCCGCCTGGCTCTTGGAAAGGTACCTCAGCGAATGGGGTGGGAGAAAGCTGGAGGAGGGAGTCTACGCCCTCCCCGGGGCCCGGGTGCGCTTTGCCGAGGCGGAACCCTTAAGGGTGGGAAGCCTCTCCCTCCCCCAGATCGAGGTGGAGGTGGAAGGGGAGGCAGCGGAAGCCTGGTTCGGCCGCATCCACCTGGCGGCAGCCCGGGGGGGAGGTTAAGGAAGCAGCCGTCCCTCCAAAAAGGCTTGGCTCCTCGAGTCCCTTGGGCTTTGGAAAAACCGGTCCACGGGGGCTTCCTCCACCACCTGGCCCTGGAAGAGGAAGACCACCCTATGGGCCAGCCTGCGCACCTGGAAGAGGTCGTGGGTGGCCAGGACCACCCCCCGGCCTCCCCTGGCCGCCTCCTGGAGCAAGGCCTCCACCTTCAGGGTGTTGGCGGGGTCCAGGCTGGCGGTGGGCTCGTCCAGTAACAGGGCTGCAGGCTCCACCAGAAGCGTCCTGGCCAGGGCCAGGCGCACCACCTCCCCCCCGGAGAGGAGATGGGCGGGCTGACGGGCCTTGCCCTCCAAACCCACCTGTTCCAGGAGCCTAAAGGCCCGGGCCAGGGCCTGGCGCCGGGGCACTCCCCGGAGCAACAGGCCAAAGGCAGCGTTTTCTAGGACGCTACGCCGAAGAAGGGGTGGGGTCTGGGGCAGGTAGGCCCGGAACTCCCCTTCCACCTGCCCCTCCTCCGGGGGCAGGAGGCCGGCAAGGAGGCGGAGAAGGGTGGTCTTGCCGCTTCCCGAAGGCCCTAGCACCGCCAGGATCTCCCCGGGGTGCACCTCGAGGTAGGGAACCTCGAGGCGAAAATCCCCGTAGCGGTGGACCAACCCCTGGGCCTTTAAAACCGGACTCATTCCCGCTCCAGGATAACCAGCAGGGCGGTGACCAAGAGGGCCACCCCCAGGAGAATAAACCCTAGGGCCAAGGCGCTTTCCAGCTCCCCCTTTCGGGTTTCCACCACGATGGCCGTGGTAAGGACCCGGGTGTGGTGGCGGATATCCCCGCCCACCAAGGTGGCCGCCCCCACTTCGCTGATGGCCCCGCCGAAGCCGGCGGCCAAGGCGGCGGCCAGGATGCGGCGGCTTTCCCAGAACAGGGTGGGAAGCACCTGGCCCTCCTTGCCCCCCAGGCTCCGCACCAAAAGCCGCACCTCCTCCACCCTGCCCCTGGCCCCCGAAAGCACGAAGGCGGCGATGAGGGGGAAGGCCAAGACCGCCTCCGCCAGCACCATGGCATAGGGAGTGTAGAGGAGGCCCAAGGATCCCAAAGGGCCCGAGCGGGAAAGGAGGAGGTAGAAGAAAAGCCCCACCACCACGGAGGGGAGGGCAAGGCCGGCGTAGAGGAGAATCCGCCCGAAAACCCCCCCACCCCCCTTCAAGGCCAGCCAAAGTCCCAAGGGCACGGCGGGAAGAGCCGCCAGCAAGGTGGCAAGCCCCGCCACCCAGAGGCTGCGCAAGGAAATCTCCAAAAGCTCAGCGGCCGCCACCTCTGGGGATGATACACCGCCCCCTCAAGGGCTTAAAGAGCGGGATCCCCCCCACCCGCAAACCCTCCACCAACCGGGCCGCCTCCTCCGTGGCCAGGAAGCGGCGCAGGGCCTCCGCCTCCTCCGCCTTCGCCCCCTGAGGCACCAGGTAATAGGTGTACTGGTTCAGGAGAAGGGGATCCTCCCGCTGATAAAGGGCCTCCAGGCCCCGTTTGCGGCCCACGGTGAGGTGGGTGGCCAGGTCGGAGAGGGTGTAGGCTCCCTTCTCCGCCGCCAGAACCAGGGTCTGGCCCATGCCCGCCCCCGACTCCAGGTACCAGCCTCCTCGGGGGGTTAGGCCTGCCTTCCGCCAGAGCTCCAGCTCCTTCAGGTGGGTGCCCGAGCGATCCCCCCGGGACACGAAGGGAGCCTGGGCCCGGGCAATCCGCCGCAAGGCCTCCAGGACATCCCCTACCCCCCGGATCCGGGCGGGATCCCTTTTTGGCCCCACCAGGAGGAAGCTATTCTGGGCCAGGCAGAAGGGCTGGGCAATGATGCCGCGCTCCAAGGCTTCCCCCTCGAGGTCCGGGGCATGGACCAGGACCGCATCCACATCCTTACGCTCGGCCAACCGCAAGGCCTGCCCCGTGCCCACGGCCAAAACCTCCACCCGAACCCCCGTAGCCCGCCCGAAGGCCGGCAAAAGCCGGTCCAAAAGCCCCGAGTCGTAGACGCTGGTGGTGGTGGCGAGCCTAAGCCCCAGGGCTGGAACCGAAGCCAGGGCCAGCAGCAAGGGCGCTAGGACAAAGCGCATGGCCCCAGTTTAGCCTTAAGGCGTGGAAGCCTTGGGTGAGGCCTGGCGTCTTTTGCAAGAGGGCCAATACTTTGAAGCACACGAGGCCCTGGAGGAAATCTGGCGGGAGGCGCAGGGAGAGAAACGGCGCTTTTTGCAGGGGCTCATCCTCCTGGCGGCGGCCCTGCACCAGGCCAAGACCGGGCGGAGAGGCCTGAGGAACCTGAAAAAGGCGGAAGGGAAACTCCTGGGCTTCCCCTCCCCCTACCTTGGCCTGGACTGGCGGCCCCTTTTTGAGGAAGCCCGGCGTAGACTTGGGGCGTGAACGCTTGGGTCTACGCCTACCGCGGCCAAGAGGTGGAAAACCGGCACCGCATTTCCCTGGCCATCCACGGGCCAAAGGGCCTACTGGCCTATGCGGGAAACCCCGGGTTATGGGCCTACATGCGCTCCTCGGCCAAGCCCTTCCAGGCCCTGGCCCTCTTCCTCACGGGGGCGGTGGAGCGGTTTGGCATCACGGAGGAGGAAGTGGCCCTGGCCACCGCCAGCCACGACGGCACCCCCCGCCATGTGGCGGTGGCTTCCGGCTTCTTAACCAAGCTGGGCCTCGGCCCTGAGGTCCTGGTCTGCGGGGTCCACCCCCCCTCCTCCAGGGAGGCCCGGAAGGCCCTGGAGGAAGCCGGGCAAAGCCCCACGCCCCTCCACCACAATTGCTCGGGGAAGCATGCGGGCATGCTGGCCGCAAGCCTGGCCCTGGGGGCTAGCCCCGAAGGCTACGAGAACCCCGACCACCCGGTCCAGGTCCTGAACCGGAAGACCCTGAGGGAGCTCTCCGGGGTGGAGCCCCTCCTGGCCATCGACGGGTGTAGCGTCCCCACCTTTTCCCTACCTCTTTCCCGGGCTGCCCGGGCCTTTTACCTCCTGGCGGTGCCGGAAAGGGCCCTCGAGGCGTACCGGGAACCCCTCCGCAAGGTGCAGCAGATCATGCGCCGCCACCCCGAGCTGGTGGCAGGACCCGGGAGCATCGACACCCTCCTGATGGAGCGCCTGCCGGTGGTGGCCAAGCGGGGGGCCGATGGCTACTACGGCCTGGCCCTTCTGGAAAGCCCCCACGGGCCCCTGGGGATCGCCTTGAAGGTGGAAGACGGCTCGGCCCAGGCCCGGGAGGTGGCGGTGGTGGCCCTCCTCCGGCTCCTGGGCTTGGATCCCGGGCCCACCCCTTGGGACCAGCCCGAACGCAGGAACTACCGGGGGCTCCAGGTGGGCTATCTGAAGGCCCACCTGGAACTCACCTGGGTCTAGGGCGTCTCCTACTCCTCAGCCGGCCCGCAGGCCCAGGATCAACCCACCCACGAAGCTAGCCCCGAAGGGCAGGTTGTAGGTGAGGGTGGTGAGGAGCCTCTCCCACAGGCTCTGCAAGCCCGGTTGCTGGAGGAGAGGCTCCACATCCCTTTGGATGCGGGTCCAGTCCACCTGGATGTAGCCCGCCTGGGCCAAAAGCTGCACGGCCACGAAGAGGAGGCCGAGGGCCACGGCCAGGAGGCGGCCCAGCTTTTTCAAGGCGTAGCCCACCGCATACCCCGCCAGGCCGCCAAAGGTCACCTGCCCCAGGTAAGGGCTTAGGTCGGGTAGCTCCACGCCCTCCACCCTAGCGGAACACAGGGGCGAAGGCAACTACTTTAGGCCCAGTAGCTCCGCTTCCTTCCTCATGGCCTCGAGGACAAAGGCCATGTGCTCGTCCAGGGAAAGGCCCAGGTCCTCGGCCCCCATCCGGATCTCCTCCCGGTTCACCCCCCGGGCGAAGGCCTTGTCCTTGAACTTTTTCTTCAAGCTGGAAAGCTCCAGGCCCAGGATGGAGCGGTCCGGGCGCACATAGACCGCGGCGGTGATCAAGCCCGTAAGCTCGTCCACCGCGAAGAGGGCCTTGGCCATCAGGGTCCTGCGGGGTACCCCGGTGTAGGAGGCGTGGCCCAGGATGGCCTCCAAGACCTCCTCCGGGTAGCCCAGGCGCCTCAGCTCCTCCACCCCCCGGTAGGGATGCTCCTGGGGGTACTTCTCGTAGTCCATGTCGTGCAGGACCCCGGCCATGGCCCAAAGCTCCTCGTCCCCCCCGAAGCGGCGGGCATAGGCCCGCATGGCCACCTCCACCGCCCGCATGTGCCGCCTCAGGGACTCGCTTTCCGTCCAGGCTTCCATGAGGGCTAGGGCTTCCGCAAAGCTCGGCATGCCCTAAAGTATAGCCATGCGCCTAGGTTACGGGGAGGATAGCCACCGCCTTATAGAGGGAAAACCCCTATACCTCTGCGGCCTCCTGATTCCAAGCCCCCACGGGGCCCTGGCCCACTCGGATGGGGACGCTCCCCTGCACGCCCTCACCGACGCCTTGCTCTCCGCCTTTGGCCTTGGGGATATCGGCCTCCTCTTCCCCGACACCGACCCCAAGTGGCGAGGAGCCCGCAGCGAGGTCTTTCTAAAGGAAGCCCTCCGCCTCGTTGAGGAAAGGGGGGGAAGGTTGATCCAGGTAAGCCTGGCCATCATCCTGGACCAGCCCAAGCTTTCCCCCCACCGGCAGGGCCTTCAGGAAAATCTCTCCCGGCTTCTTGGCCTACCCCCGGACCGCATCGGCCTTACCTTCAAGACCTCGGAGGGCCTGGCGGTAGCGCACGTGCAGGCCCGAGCCATGGTGCTTTTGGAGGGTTGAGCCTCCGCTGCCCTGGTGGGAGCCCTTGTGGTCTATGCCCTCTACAGCACCCATCCGGAAGGGGCCCTTTTCGCCGGGACCCTGGCCACCGTGCTCTTGCATACCTTCGGGAGGCGGCTTGGTCTTAGGTTCCCCACTCCAAGGTAAAAGGAGGCCGGGCGTGCCCGGCCCCTGAACTCCTTGGGTCTACTTCAGCTTGGCAAGCTCCTGCCGGGCCCTCTCCTGGTCGTAGCGGTCGGCGGCGGTTTTGGCGGGAAGGGAGAGGGCGGTTTCCAGCTGCTTTCTGGCCTCCTCCTTCTTGCCCCAGGCGGCAAGGACCCTGGCGTACTCCACCCGGTGGATGATCCCATCCGGCTCCAGCTCGATGGCCTTTTGCATGAGGGGCTCCACCCTGGAGCCATCCGCCCCCTGGGTGGCCGCCACCAGCCAGCCCTTCTGCACCAGCTCAAAGTGCCAGAGGGCCAGGGCCACCATGGCCCCAGCGTGGTCGGGCTCGAGCTTCAAGGTCTTCTCCAGGTCGCCTCGGATCCTGGGGGCCAAGCCCTCCGCCAGGGCCTCGAGGATCCCCTTGAACTGGGAAAGCCGCCCTAAGGCCCGGGCCCGCTCAAAGTAGCCCTCGGGGTAATCCGGAGCCTTGGCGATGGCCTGGGAGGCCGCCTTCTCCGCCTTTTCAAACCAGGCGCGCTTCTCCTCGGGCTTGGCCTGGTAAAGGGCGTAAAAGCTGGCTCCCTTGGCCGCCAGGGCCAAGGCCTCGGGGGTACCCAGTTTCAAGCCCAGCTCATAGGCTTCCTGAAACCGCCCGGCATCCACCAGGGCCGACACCTGGGGGGCCTGGGCCAGGCCAGCAACCCAAACCATCGTGGCAAGTACGGTTATCCAGCGCCTCATGGGCTTCACCGCTGAGGGATTATACCCGGTACAAGAGAGGTGGGGCGTAAACTGGAAGGCATGAGGCTTATCGGGGGATTGCTGGTTCTCTTGGGCCTACACCTCCTCTCTCTCGCTTGGGCCCAGGAAGCCGAAGAGTTTTTCGCCCGTTGCCAGCGCCTATACCAACAAGGGGCGCTGGAAAGCGCCCAGGCCACCTGCGAGCTGGCCCTCACCAGCGATCCGGAGCACCGGCCAAGCCTCCTCCTTCTCGCCCGCATCCACCTGGAAAGGGGGGACCTCGCGCAGGTGGAAGGCTACCTGGGACGCCTGGGGGATGAGCCGGAGGCCCAGCTCCTTCGCGCCCGGCTGCTTTTGCAAAAGGGCCAGGCCGCCGAGGTGCTAAGGCTTTCCCTCCCCCCGGGGCCCGAGGCCAACCTCCTCCGGGCCATGGCCCTCGAGGCCCTCCACCGGTACGAGGAAGCCTTGAAGCTGGCCCAAGGCTTGCCCTCCACCCCCGAGGCACGCCTTTTGCTGTCCCGGCTCCATCTAGCCCTGGGAAGGCCCCAGGAGGGTCTCACCTTTCTGGGCTCCACCCTTGTGGAGAGGCTGGAGCGAGGCCGCCTCCTCTTCCTCTCGGGGAAGCCCCAGGAGGCCATCCCCCTTCTGGAAGGGCTCTTGCCGGAGCTTTCGGCCCAGCCAGGGTTGCAAGGCCAAGCCCTTTCCCTCCTGGCCTTGGCCTACCTGGGGCAGGGGCAGCTCGTCCAAGGACAAGCGGCCTTGAAACAGCTTTCTACCCTGGAAAACCTCCCGGCCCGCTTCCTGGCCCAGGCTTGGCCTTGGCTTCTCGTCTTCCTGGCCTTTTTGCTCCTGGTCCTCCTGGGGGAAAGCCGCATAGAGCCCTTGCGCACCCTCGAGGTGGTGGAGGATCCCCTGCCGGGTCCGGGAAGCCTTTACCTGACCCTCCTGGGCACCCTCCTCCTGGCCCTCCTCCTGGCCGCCTTCCTAGGCAAAATCCTTTTCGCCAACGCCCTGGCCCTGGTCACCCCTTACCAGAAGGACCTGATCCTCCCTGGCTTTTACCTGTTCTATAGCCTCCTGCTCTTCGCAAGCCTCTTTCTCCAGAGAGGCTTCCGCAAGCGCCTTCCTGCCCTTCTGGGTCCCTGGCCAAGCTGGATCGAGGGGTTTTGGGTGGGGCCGGCCCTGGTCCTCCTCCTTTTCCTCTACGGGTGGATCCGGGAGCCCTTGGGGCTAGGCACCCTCCCCTTAAACCTCCTCGCCTTTTTGGGCCTAGCCCTCATGGAGCCCTTCTTCCGGGGTCTGGTCCCCTTGGTCCTTAAGGAACGGTACCGGGACCTTGCCCCCTACCTGACGGCCTTGCTCTTCGCCGTAGCCGTACCCGGGCCCACCTTCCTTCTCCTCCTCCTGGGGGCGGGCCTCCTCTGGGCCAAGGAGCGGGCAGAGGGCACCCTGGGTCTGGCCTTGGGCTGGGTGGTGGCGGGGGTGATCCTGGCCCTTTTTCCCGCCGCCTGGCTCCGGAGCTTCTGATGCCGCCCTATCCTGGCTTTGCCAGGGTGGGGGCCCAGGTAAAACCCCGTAGGCTAAGGGCAGGATGCGCCCCGTCTTCTTCCTCTCCGATTTTGGCCTCGAGGACCCCTACGTGGGCGTGGTCAAGGCCGTCCTCTGGGAAAAAGCCCCCGGGGTACCCGTCCTGGACCTGGCCCACGCCTTACCCCCCCAGGACCTGCGCCGGGCTGCCTACGCCCTTTTTGAGGCCCTCCCCTACCTGCCGGAACAGGCGGTGATCCTGGCGGTGGTGGACCCTGGGGTGGGCACGAGCCGGCGGGCCATCGCCGCCCTAGGGAGGCGGCTTTACGTGGGGCCTGACAACGGCCTTTTCACCCTGGCCTGGCTTCTGGACCCACCCACCCGAGCCTACGAGATCGCCCGCATCTCCCCCCCAAGCCCCAAGGGCGTCCTCCCCCTGCCAGGCTGGGCCCCGGGGGGCCACACCTTCCACGGCCGCGACCTCTTCGCCCCCGCCGCTGCCCACCTGGCCCTAGGGCTGGCTCCGGAGGAGCTTGGACCGGAGGTGCCCGCCCAGGATCTAACACGCCTTCCCCTCACCCTCACCCCAGGCCCAGAAGGGGAGATCCTCACCTTTGACCGCTTCGGCAACGCCATCACCACCCTCCTCGAGGCTCCCTTGGACAGCCTGGTGGAGGTGGCGGGGAAACGCATCCCCATCCGCAAAACCTTCGGCCAGGTGGAAGTGGGGGAGGCCGTGGCCTACCTGGGAAGCGGAGGCCTCCTGGAGATCGCCCTCAACCGGGGAAACGCCAAGGAGGCCCTAGGGCTAAGGGAAGGGATGCCCGTGGTCATACTTCCTCCACCCAGCGGGCCACCTCACCCAACAGATCCGCCGCCGTGAAATCCAGGCTCACGGGGGTGATGGAGATGTACCCCCTGCGCACCGCGTAAAGGTCCGTTCCCTCCTCCTCCTCCCCCACGGGAGTGCCGGCGATCCAGTAGTAGGGCCTCCCCTCGGGGTCCAGGCGCTCCACCACCGTGTCCTCCCAGTGGTGGGTGGAAAGCCGGGTAACCATGACCCCTTTGGGCACCCCCGCTGGGAAGTTCACGTTGAGGAGAACCCCCTTGGGAAGCCCCTTTCGCATCACCAGGCGGGCGATCCTCACCGCCCACTCCGCCGCCAGGGTGAAGTTGAGCTCCTCCCCCGAGGTGTCCAGGCTGAAGGCGATGGAGGGAATGCCCAAGGAGGCACCCTCCAAAGCCGCGGCCACCGTGCCCGAGTGGGTGAGGTCCAAGCCCAGGTTGACCCCGATGTTGATGCCGGAGACCACCAGATCGGGCCGGCCCAAAAGGTGAACACCCAGCACCACGCAGTCCGCAGGAGTGCCGTCCACCCGGTAGGCGGGGATCTCCCCGAAGCCCGCGCTGGCGGTGTGCTTGAACCGTAGGGGCCGCCTCACGGTGATCCCGTGGCCCACCGCGGACTGTTCCACATCCGGGGCCACCACACAAACCTCCCCCAGAGCCCGCATGGCCAGGCCCAGGGCCTTGATCCCGGGGGAAAAGATGCCGTCGTCGTTGGAAACCAGGATGCGCATGGCTTAAGCCTAAAACAAAAAGGCCCCCGAAGGGGCCTTTGGGCGGAAAGATCCTTTAGAGGCGGCGGACCTTCTTGGCCTGGGGGCCCTTGCCGCCCCGGCCGGCCTCCACCTCGAACTCCACCCGGTCCCCCTCGTTCAGGGTGCGAAACCCCTCGGCCTCGATGGCCGTGAAGTGCACAAACACATCCGGACCCTCTTCCTGCTGGATGAACCCGTAGCCTTTTTCCGCGTTAAACCACTTGACGGTACCCTTCTTCATGCTTCTCCTTCATCCCGAAAACCCACCTGGCTTTCCAGGGACTCTTCACTATTCCACGGATTACCCAAAAAGTCAAGCCCCAAAGCACAAGGGGCCTGAGGGAGGCTTTGGGCTTAGTGGTGGTGCCCGCCCTCGTGCACGTGGCCGTGAAGGATCTCCTCGGGGGTAGCCTCCCGGACCCTTACCACCTCCACCTCGAAGTCCAGGTCCTTACCCGCCAGGGGGTGGTTGAAGTCAATGGTCACCTCTTCCCCCTGGACCTCCACCACGGTGAGGGGCATGGGGTTCCCCTCCATGTCCTGGGCATAGAACTGGGCCCCGGGCACCACCTCCGCGTCCTCGGGGAAGGCGGAGAGGGGCACCACCTGAACCCCCTCGGGGTCGCGGGGTCCATAGGCCTTGTCCGCAGGCACACGGGCCTGGAAGATCTCCCCCTCCTCGCGGCCTTCCAGCTCCTCCTCGAGGCCCCGGATCAGGTTGCCGTGCCCGTGCAAGTAGGAAAGCTCCCCCTGGTCCAAGACCTCCCCCTCCACCTGGAGGGTGTAACGGATGGTCACTACCTTGTCTTGTTCCACCTTCATGGTCACCCTTTCGCAAGCCAGGCTTGCTCCCCTTAGCCTAGCAGACCCGCCCCTTGGAGGAAAGGTGGGGGAAGCTTTCCCCGTATCCAAGCCCCTTTCCCCTGCCCTTGCAAGCCCTATAGTAGGGGTATGCGGGTGGAAACGATCATCGGCAAAACCCCGGTGGTGCGCCTTTTCAAGGTGGTGGAACCCGATATGGCCGAGGTGTGGGTGAAGCTGGAGGGCCTCAACCCCGGGGGGTCCATCAAGGACCGGCCCGCCTGGTACATGATCAAGGATGCCGAGGAAAGAGGCCTCCTCCGCCCCGGCTCCGGCCAGGTCATCGTGGAGCCCACCAGCGGCAACACCGGGATCGGCCTGGCCATGATCGCCGCAAGCCGCGGCTACCGCCTCATCCTCACCATGCCCGCCCAGATGTCCGAGGAGAGGAAGCGGGTGCTGAAGGCCTTCGGCGCCGAGCTGGTCCTCACCGACCCGGCGAGGCGGATGCTGGCCGCAAGGGAGGAGGCCTTGCGCCTTAAGGAGGAGCTTGGGGCCTTCATGCCCGACCAGTTCGCCAACCCCGCCAACGTGCGGGCCCACTACGAGACCACCGGGCCGGAACTCTTTGAGGCCCTAGAAGGGCGGATCGACGCCTTCGTCTACGGCTCGGGCACCGGGGGGACCATCACCGGGGTGGGGCGGTACCTGAAGGAAAGGATCCCCGGGGTGAAGGTGATCGCCGTGGAGCCCGCCCGCTCCAACGTCCTCTCCGGGGGCAAGATGGGCCAGCACCAGTTCCAGGGCATGGGACCCGGCTTCATCCCCGAGAACCTGGATCTTTCCCTTCTGGATGGGGTCATCCAGGTGTGGGAGGAGGATGCCTTCCCCCTGGCCCGGCGGCTGGCCAAGGAGGAAGGGCTTTTCCTGGGAATGAGCTCGGGAGGGATCCTGTGGGCAGCCCTGCAGGTGGCCAGGGAACTGGGCCCTGGCAAGAGGGTGGCCTGCATCAGCCCGGATGGCGGCTGGAAGTACCTCACCACCCCCCTCTACGCCGAACCCTAGCGCCGCACCACCTGGGCGTCCTTGGGGTAGCGCTTGAGATCCTGGGGGCGTAAGGAGGCTTTCTTGAACTCCACCACCCGCAGGTCGGCCATCACCTTCCCCACCTCGTCCCGAAACACGAAGCGCACGGGCCTGGGATCGTTCTTCAGGATGTAAAGCTCCAGGGTGGCGAAACCCTGGCCCTCCTGTGCCCGGCCCACCAGCTTCCAGACCACCCCCTCCGGCAGGCGCTCCTCCCCCACAAGGCGAAGGCTCACCCGTTCGGAAAGCCCCTTCAGGTCCCCAAGGCCCTGGGGGCTAAACCCCAGGCCCTGCACCTGGGCCTTTTCCTTGGGGCTCACGATGAGCTGGTTCGTGAGGTAAAGGTAGTTCCAGACCTCCTTTTCCGTGATCAGGGTGAAGTTGCCCTCTAGAGAGCCCGGTTTCTGAAACTCTATGCGGAAGAGGTTTTCCTTGGGAATGGCCAGCACCCGGGCTTTGAGCTCCTCCTGCCCTCCGGGTCCCTGGATCTGGCCCTGCACCACCGCCTGCCAGGGGTCCTGCAGGTTCCTCTCCACCCGGTCCAGGATCTCGGAGACGCTTTGCGCCAGAGCCAGGCCCAGGGCCAGGAGCAAAATACCCCAGGGTTTTTCCATAAATCGCCTCCTCATGGCCACCTCCAGGCGTACCGGACCCAGGCGTAGGGAGCCTCCCTGTACCCTCCCTCGAGCCCCAAGTCCCCAAGCCACACCCCGAGGCTACCCGCAAAGGGATAGGAAAGGGTGAGGAAAAGGCTAGCCTCCCCTAAGTAAAGCCCCGCCTCGAGGCGATTTAACCCCCCTAAGCGCAGGGCGAGGTCCAGAACCTCCATCCCCTCCCCCACCTCGCCCTTCCAGCCCAAAACCAGATAGGGCAGGCCGGAAAAACCCGCCCCCAGGGTATAGGTGGCCTCCTCCCTCAGGGCGTAGCTCACCTCGGCCCGCAAGACCTCTCCCCTTTCCAAGAGCAGGCCCACCACCTCCTTGGGCACCAGGCGGTAACGCAGGGAAAGCCGGCCGAACACCCCCTCCTCGGGGAACAGGGGGAAAACCCTCTTGGAGCGGTAGCCGAGCCGCGCCGCCAGGGCCAGGGGGCCGGCACCCCCTTCGGCAAAGGCCATCCCCCCAAGCCCCCCCACCCCCACCTCGGCTTGCAGGCCATAGGCCAGGTACCCCAGGGGCCCTAGGGCGAGGCTCGAGGAAAGCCCCAAGGCCCCCCGGCTTTCCTGCCCCACCTGGAGCTTCCCGTAGACCTCCCCCGGCTCCAGGGTGAAGCCTCCCTCGAGGGTGGAGGCTAAGCTTCCCGAAACTCCATAAACACCGGCCTCGAGGCGCCCTTGGGCCAGGGCCAAGCCCAAAGCCACCCACCCCGCCCACCAGATCCTCTTCATGCCACCACCTGCCTTTGGAAGCGCACGGAGGCCAGGAAGAGGACCAGGGCGGAAAAGAGGAGAAGGGCTGCCAGATGGGGCCAGAGCACCGCAAACCCCACTCCCTTGAGCATCACCCCGCGGAGGACCTCTATGAGGTACCGGGCCGGCACCAGATAGGAAAGAAGCTGGAAAAAGCGGGGCATGCCGTCTATGGGGAAGACGAAGCCGGAAAGGAAGATGGTGGGAAAGGCGTAGGCATAGGTGCCGAAGACCGCCTGCACCTGGGTCCGGGCCAGGGTGGAGATGAGAACCCCTGCGGCCAACGAGCCCAGAACGAAGAGGAAGATGGCCAAGAGGAGGAGGGCCAGGCTCCCCCGCACCGGGACCCCAAACACGAAATGCCCCAGGCCCAGCACCAGCAGGGCCACCCCGAAGGCGATGAACAGGTAGGGCAGCACCTTGCCCAGCACCATCTCATGGGGGCGCAAGGGGGAGGCCAGCAGGCTTTCCATCATGCGGCTTTCCACCTCCCTCACGATGGACAAAGCGGTGAGGAGGACGGTGAACATGGTGAGCACCAGGCCGATGATGCCGGGGATCATGAACCAGGCGGTCTTGTTCTCGGGGTTGTAGAGGGTGTGGAGGTTGGGGTTCAAGGGAAGCAACACCGCCTCCCCCGCCATGGCCCGGCCCACCAGGATGCGGGCGTTGACCTCCTGGATGGCCTTCCGCAAGGCCGCCTGGGCCTGGAAGGCGAAGTTGGGGTCGGAGCCATCCACGTAGACCTCCAGGCTCACGCTCTCCCCCCGCCGCACCTTGTCCAGGGCCCCAGGGGGCACCACCAGCCCCACCCGGGCCTGGCCCCGGTCCACCGCCTGCACCACCGCCTCCGGGCTTGCCGCCCGGTGGACCAGGCGGAAGCGGTCCTCCTTCGTGAGCTCCGCCAAAAGCGCCTGGCTGATGCGGTCCTGGGAGGCATCGTAAACCGCCAGGGGGATGTGGCTAAGGGTGAAGTTGATGGCGTAGCCGAAGAGGAGGAGCATCAAGGTGGGGAGCAAGACGATGAGCCGCGGCAGGACATGGTCCCTCCGGATCTGCAAGAACTCCTTCTCCGCCAGGGCCAGGATGCGGTTCATAAGACCTCCTTGGTAAGGAGGGTGAAGACGTCCTCGAGGCTGGGCTCCACCTCCTCCAATCCTCCCAAGGGAGCCTCCCTCCGGGCGATGAGCCGGACCCCGGCTCCGCTCGGCCAGGCCTCGAGGACCCCCGGCATCCCCCGGGCCTCCCTCAGGGAAAGCCCGGGAGCGTAGAGAAAGCGGGCCCTTGCCTTGGCCAGGGCCTTCAGCTCCTGGGGTGTGCCCGTGGCCAGCACCCGGCCGCCGAAGAGCAGGGCCAGGCGGTGGCAACGCTCCGCCTCGTCCATGTAATGGGTGGTGACCAAGACCGCCGCCCCCCTCTCCGCCTCCTGGTGGATGAGCTCCCAGACGCTTCTCCGGGAAAGGGGATCCAAGCCGGTGGTGGGCTCATCCAGGAAAAGCACCTCGGGGCGGTGCACCACCGCCTGGGCCAGGGCCAGGCGCTGCCGCCATCCCCCGGAAAGATGCCCGGCCAGGGTGTGGGCATAGGGCAAAAGGCCAAAGCGCTCCAGGACCTCCCGGACCAGGGGGCGGGCCTCCTTGGGCCGGTACAGGCGGGCGCGGAAGAGGAGGTTCTCCTCCACCGTGAGGTCGCGGTAAATGCTTTGCTCCTGGGTGGCGTAGCCGATCCTGGCCTTCACCCGGTGGGGCTCCCTTCCCACCTCCAACCCCGCCACCCAGGCCCTTCCCCCATCGGGCTTGAGAACCCCGGTGAGGATCCGCACCAAGGTGGTCTTCCCCGCCCCGTTGGGCCCCAGGAGGTCGAAGACCTCCCCGGGGCGCACCTCGAGGCTCACCCGGTCCAAGGCCTTGAGGCTACCGAAGCTCCGACTGACCTCCTCTGCCTGCACCATATCTGCCCTCCAGATACCCCCTCAGATAGGCCGCCTTATCCAGGGGCAGGCGCACCCCCAAGGCCTCCCCCAGAAGGAAGCGGGCCATCAAGGGTCCCACAAAGGCCAAGGCCATCTCCTCGGGAGGCTCATCGGACCGGAGAAGACCCTTGCGCTGCTGGGCCCGGAAGAAGCCCACCACCCTTTCCAAGACACCCAGGATGCCTTTCGGAGGTCCTGCGCCCCTTAGCCCCGGGTGGCGGAGAAGCTCGGCCAGCAGCTTGGGCAAAAGGGCCTGGTGGGCCTTTAGGAGGTCCAGGTAGGCCTCCAAAAGCTCCTTTAGGCCCTCCTCCAAGGGAGCCTCCTCCGCGGGGAGGCGTTCCAGAAACCCCGCCGGGATAAAGCGGGAAAGGGCCGCCCGCAAAAGGGCCTCCTTGCTGCCGAAACGCCGGAAGAGGGTTACCTCGTTCACCCCGACCCGCCGGGCGATCTCCTTGGTGGTGGCCCCCCGGTACCCCCGCTCAGCCAAAAGCTCCAGGGCCGCAAAAGCAGCCCGCGATCCGGATCCTTGCCCCAGCCCTGGTCCTCCGGCCCTGCAAGTAAGTGCATACTTACAGCGCAAGCCTACCCCCTTTCTCCCCCAGGGTCAAGGGTGGGTGTGGCATACTCAACCTAGGAGGAAAAACCATGACCCTACTGGACCGCCTAAGCCGTCTCATCCGGGCCAACCTGAGCGACCTGCTGCGCCGGGCCGAGGACCCCGAGAAGATCATCAACCAGGCCCTGGAGGACATGAAAGAAGCCCTAAGGGAGGCCCGGGAGCAGGTGGCGGCTGCCATGGCTGAGGGCAAGCGCCTGGAACGGGAGGTGGAAAGCCACCTGAAGGAAGCCGCCCTCTGGGAGGAAAAGGCCAAGGAGGCCCTGAAGGCAGGCCGGGAAGACCTGGCCAAGGAGGCCCTTAAGCGCAGGAAAAGGGCTTTGGACCTGGCCGAGGGCTTCAAGCAGCAGGCGGAGGAGCAGAAGGCCCTTGTGAACCGCCTCATGACCCAGCTCAAGGCCCTCGAGGCCAAGATCGACGAGGCCGAGGCCAGGAAAAAGCTCCTTCTCGCCCGCAAGAAGGGGGTGGAGGCCGCCGAGGCAGTGCGGCGGATGGAATCCAAGCTGGACGCCCACCCGGCCCTCGAGGCCTTTGAGGAGATGGAGGCCCGCATCCTCTCCATGGAGGACCGGCACGAGGCCCTGAAGGAGCTGGATGGCCAGGACCTGGAAAAGGAGCTCGCCGCCCTCTCCGCGGAAAAGGAGCTGGAGGAGGAGCTTTCCCGCCTCAAGAAGGAGCTTGGCCAGTCCTAATCCGGGCATCCCTCCTTGTGGGCAGCGTGAGCCGGCCCACCGGGGCTTAAGGGGTAAACTCCGTATCATGAGGCGGTACCTTATGGCCCTCGCCCTCCTTCTGGCCGCCTGTGCCCCCCAGGCCACCCAGGCCCCCGAGGCCCGGCCCCTTCTTAAGGAAACCGCCTTTTATCCTGCCACCACGGGCCTGGAGTGGGTCTATGTGCCCGAGGGGGAGGCCCTTTCCTCCCCCCCCTACCGGGTGCGGGTGGAGGGCCCGGCCCTTTACGAGGGACAGGAGGCGGTGCGCTTCCGAAGCTTCGGCCGGGGGGAGGACAGGGTCTACTACCGGCAGGTGGGAGCCTTTGGCGTGCGGCTTTTGGGCTTCCAGGACCCCTCCGCCCGGGTGGTCTTCACCCCCCCCATCCTGGAGTACCCCCCGGAGGCCCTCCTAGCCGTGGGCTACCGCTGGGGGGGCAGGGTGACGGTGCGGGTGGAACTCCTCACCCCTGGGGGACGGGAGCCCCTGGCCCAGGGAGGCCTGAGCTATGCCATGGAGGTGTTGGAGGAGCGGGAGGTGCGCCTGCCCGCCGGGGTCTTCCAGGTGTACCGCATCCGCCAGGTCTACCAGGACGAGCGCGGCCAGGATGCCCGGGAAGTCTGGTTTTCCCCCAGGGTGGGGGAGGTGCGCACCCGGGAAGGCCGCGTTCTGGTGGAGAAGAACTTCTAGCTAGGGGGAAACGATGGTACTGGACAAGGTGAATAGCCCGGACGACCTGAAGGGCCTGACCCTCGAGGAGCTCCTGGCCTTGGCCGAGGAAATCCGGAGCGAGATCATCCGGGTCACGGCGCAAAACGGAGGCCACCTGGCAAGCTCCCTAGGAGCGGTGGAGCTCGTCCTAGCCCTGCACAGGGTCTTCCAGTCCCCTAAAGACCGCATCCTCTTCGACGTGGGCCACCAGGCCTACGCCCACAAGCTCATCACCGGGCGCAAGGACCGCTTCCACACCCTAAGGCAGGAAGGGGGGCTTTCCGGCTTCACCAAGGTTTCCGAGTCGGAGCACGACGCCATCACCGCCGGGCACGCCAGCACCTCCTTGGCCCATGCCCTGGGCATGGCCATCGCCCGGGACCTGGCGAAGGAGGACTACCACGTGGTGGCGGTCATAGGGGATGGGGCCCTCACCGGAGGAATGGCCCTGGCCGCCCTCAACAAGATCGGGGAGCTAGGCAAGAGGATGCTCATCATCCTGAACGACAACGAGATGAGCATCTCGGAAAACGTGGGGGCCCTCAACAAGTACTTCAAAGAGCTTCAGATAAGAAAGTGGGTCCAGGACGCCGAGAAGCTGGGCCGGAGCATCCTGGAACACATCTCCCCCAAGCTCTTCGGCCTGGTGGACCGGGCCAAGGAAGCGGCCAAGCTCATCCTCCACCAGGAGAACCCCTTCTACGCCTGGGGGATCCGCTACATCGGCCCCGTGGACGGCCACGACCTCAAGGGGCTCATCCACATCCTGGAGCACCTCAAGGAGCTGGACGGCCCCACCCTGCTCCACGTGGTCACCAAGAAGGGAAAGGGCTACAAGGTGGCCGAGGCCGACCCCATCTACTGGCACGGGCCCTCGGGCTTTGACCCCCTCAGGCCGGAGAAGGTTTCCAAGGGCTACACCTGGAGCCAGGCCTTTGGGGACGCCGTCACGGAGCTGGCCTATCTGGAACCCCGCCTCTTCGTCCTCACCCCGGCCATGCGGGAGGGGTCGGGCCTGGTGCGCTACTCCGTGGAGCACCCGGACCGCTACCTGGACGTGGGGATCTGCGAGGATGTGGCGGTGACCACGGCGGCGGGCATGGCCCTACGGGGCCTCAAGCCCATCGTGGCCATCTATTCCACCTTTTTGCAACGGGCCTACGACCAGGTGATCCACGACGTGGCCATAGAGGCCTTGCCCGTGATCTTCGCCATAGACCGGGCGGGGGTGGTAGGGGCCGACGGAGCCACCCACCACGGGGTTTTTGACATCGCCTACCTGCGCACCATCCCCAACCTGCAGATCGCTGCCCCCAAGGACGCCTTGGAGCTAAGGGCCATGCTGAAGAAGGCCTTAGAGATCGGGGGGCCCATCGCCATCCGCTACCCCCGGGACAACGTGGAACGGGCCCCGGAGGGCGCCTGGCCCGAGATCCCCTGGGGCCGGTGGGAGGTGCTCAAGGAGGGCACCGAGGCCTACATCCTGGCCTTCGGAAAGACCTTGAAGTACGCCCTCGAGGCCGCCTCGGACGACCCCAGGATCGGAGTGGTGAACGCCCGGTTCCTCAAGCCCCTGGACCGGGAGATGCTCAAGGCGCTTGCCCGCTACCGGCTCCTCACCGTGGAGGACCACCAGCGGATGGGGGGGTTTGGGAGCGCGGTCCTCGAGGCCCTAAACGAGATGGGCCTGAAGCCTCAGGTGAAGGTCCTGGGCCTGCCCGACCGCTTCCTGGAGCACGGCTCCATCCCAAGCCTCCACCGCCAGGCTGGGATCGACGCCGAGGGCATCCGGAAGGCCCTGGCGGAAATGGGCGTCCCTCCCACCTATGAGAGGGCTTGAGGCCCTCCCCTTCGCCGCCAACCTTTACAGGGTTCCCGTAGCGGAAGGGTACTTCCTGGTGGACGCCGGGCTTCCCTGGGAGGCGGGAAGGCTTCTAAGGCTCCTCAGGGAACCCCCCAGGCTCCTCTTCCTCACCCACCACCACACGGACCATAGCGGCGGGGCCCGGGCCCTTTGGGAACGGTTTGGCCTTCCCATCCTGGCCCATCCCAAGGAGTGGCCCTACCTGACCAAGGAAAAGCCCCGCCCTCCCCTACCCATACCCCTCCTGGGTCCCTGGCTCGCCAACCTGGCCCCGCCCCTTCCCCGGGAGGCCTTGAGGCCAGTGGAGGAAGGGGAGGAGGTCCTGGGCTGGCGGGTGGTGGAGCTTCCCGGCCACACCCTGGGGCAGGTGGGGCTTTTCCGGGAAGGCCTCCTGATCGCCGGGGATGCCTTAAGGGGCAAGGGCCTTCCCCCCAGGTTCATCAACGAGGACCCAGAGCTTACCAAGAAGACCGTGCGCAAGATCCTGGACCTGGGAGCAGAAACCGTCTACCTGGGCCACGGAGGGCCCCTCTCCCGCCAGGAGGTGGAGGCCTTGGCCCTTAAACTGGGGGTATGAGAAAAGTCCAAGCGGGCCTCCTAGCCCTCCTTTGGAGCCTGGGCGCCTTGGCCTGGACCCAGGAGGTGGTGGTCTACCCCGGCTTCGCTGAGGTCAAGGAACCCGTGCTCCTTCCCCCTTCCGCCTGGGTCTATTTGGCCGGGGAGAAACTTTCCCGCATGGCCCCGGGATCCTTAAGGCTCCTTGGGGTGGAGGAAAAGGAGCGCATCTACCAGGGAACGGCGGTCCTTTTCCGTTACCAGGGGGAAGGACCCGCCACCCTGCGCTACCTTTACACCGGGCTTTCCGGGGAGGTCTTTTACACCCTGGAGGAGGGAAGGCTCACCCTCTGGGCCCGGCTCCGGCTGGAGGGAAGCCCCCTGGAAGCCAGAAAGCTCACCCTGCTCGCCGGGGAAGCCCCCCTTCTCGGGGTGGCCGAGGCCAAGGAGGTACCCATGCGGGCTCTGGCCGAGGCGCCTTTGGGGGAAAGCCCCTTTGGCCTCTTCCGCTACCCCCTGCCCCCGGGCCGGCTGGAGCCCGGCACCACGGAGATTCCCGTCCTCAAGGCCCAGGTAAGCCCAACCCGGCTTCTTCGCTACCAAGGACCCTTCCGCACGGGCAGGTTTCTGGCCCTGGAGCGGGGCTACCGCTTTAAGGCACCCTTCCCCCTGGCTCCGGGGAGCCTCGAGGTGGTGGAGGAAGGCTTCTTTCTGGGCCAGGCCCCGCTTCCCGCCACCCCTGAGGGAGAGGTGGCCGAGGTGTGGCTGGGGCGGGACCTCGAGGGCCGGCTGGAACGGTCGGTGAGCCTGCTGGGCCAAAGCGAAAGAGAAGCCACCTACCGGGTGGAAACCCGCTTCAAAAACCCCTACCCCTACCCCATCGCCCTCCTCCTCTCAGAAGCCTTCCCCCAGCCCTTCCGCCTGGACTTCCCCGAGGCCGCCCACCTGCCCCAGGGCTACCGCCTGGAGGTCCCCCTTAAACCCGGGGAGGCCCTTACCCTGGTCTACCGCCTCACCCTTCCCCGCTAGGGACATCTGCCCCCACCCCCAGGCGGCATCCTGGAGGCATGAAGCCCGACCTTCACCGCTTCCCCCTCCTGGTGGCCTGGGAGATGACCCGGGCCTGCCTGCTCGCCTGCCAGCACTGCCGGGCCTCGGCGGTGCCGGACCCCTTACCCGGGGAGCTCACCCTGGTACCCGTGGGCCGGGGAGCGCTTTTAGAGCAACTTTCCCCCGAGGAATACGAGGAGGTGATGCACCTCCTTTACGATCTCTCCCGCCGCTACCCCTTCAAGGTGCGCACCACGGAAGGCCCCATGTTCCGCCGGGTGGCCTTGGAGCGCCGCAAGAAGGAAGGAGGGGAGGACGGGGCCCTGGTGGGGGAAGGCCGGGGGGTGCACCTCTCCGACGGCTTCGGCTTCGTCTTCGTTTCCTCCACGGGGGAGGTGTATCCTTCGGGGTTTCTTCCCCTCTCCGCCGGCAATGTGCGGGAGAAGCCCCTTCTGGAGATCTACCGAAATAGCCCCCTTTTCCTCGAGCTCCGCAACAAGGCCCTTCTAAAGGGCAAGTGCGGGGTCTGCGAGTACCGGGAGCTTTGCGGGGGAAGCCGGGCCCGGGCCTGGGCGGAAACCGGGGACCACCTGGCCGCCGACCCCCGCTGTGCCTACATCCCTAAGGGCCTAGGACAAATGCCCCTGGCCTAAGGGGAGCGGGGTTCCCCATAATGGAGCCATGAAGCGCCTCTTGCCCGCCTTGCTCTTCCTGGGCCTTCTGGCCCTTGGGCAAAGCCCTGGGGCCAAGCTCTACTCCGCCAACTGCCAAAGCTGCCACCAGGCCACGGGCCAGGGGGTCCCTGGAGCCTTCCCGTCCCTCACCCACCTGGACAAGGTGGTCCAGGCCAAAGGGGGCCGGGAGTACCTGATCCGGGTGGTCCTCTACGGCCTCCAGGGAAGCCTTACGGTGGAGGGCAAGACCTATAACGGGGTCATGCCCCCCTTCCGCCAGCTCAAGGACCAGGAGGTGGCCGACCTCCTGAACCACGTCCTCACCACCTTCGCCAAGTCCAAGGCCAAGCCCATAAGCGCCGAGGAGGTGAAGGCGCAAAGGGCCAAGGCCCTCTCCCCCCAGGAGGTCCTCAAGTCCCGTCCCCCGGTCAAGTAGACCGGTGTACTCCCTCCCCCCGGGGCCTTTAGGCCCCGGGCACCTTTTCCTTAGCCCTTGGCGGGGGATAATGGTCTTGCCGTGGGGCCTGGGTTCCACCTTCTCTACGCAAGGCGCCTGGCCTGGCGCCACCGGCTCCTCTTGGCCCTTCCCTTGGCGCTTCTGGGCTTTCTCCACCCCTTCTTCGCCCTGGCCTCCCTCCTACCCTTTTTGCTTCCCGCCCGCCTTTGGGAAGGGCGGGCGCTACGGGAGATCGCCCGGGCCAGCCTGGCCTATCCCACCGCCTTGGCCTACGGGGAGGAACGGCTTTGGCAGGAGGCCCGCAAGGTGGAGATCCCTCCTCCCCCCTTCCCCCTGGGCCTTCTTGCCCTCTACCTGGTCCTCCTGGCCTTGGCCCTGGGCTCGTGGACGGGGCTTCCTCCCAGGGAAGCAAGCCCCTTCTGGTCCCTTCCCAGCGCCGGGCGCCCCGCAATCCCCCAAACCCCCTCGGAAAGGGAGAAGCCAGCCGAAGCACCCGGGGCTTCACCTGGGAAAACCACGCCGCCCCCGGATTCCCCAGAGGCCCTCAGGATCCCGCAAGGGAAGGAACCAGGCCAGGGCCATTCCACCCCAACCCTCCAGGAGGGAAGGGAACCGGAGCCCAGCCCCCAGGGATCTTCCCCCGGGGGTTCCCCCCGGGCCCCGGGGCAGGGAACCCAAGCGCCAAGCAGGGGGGAAGGAAAGCCAGAAACCACCCAGGAGGTCCCAGGTCAGGAACCGGGCCAGCCTAAGGAAGCAGGCACCCCCACCCCAGGTGCCTCAGGACCCTCCCCAACCCTGGAGGCTCCCGCCTCCTTGCCCCTCCCACAGCCCACCGGACCCGGGCAGGAGCTCCTCGGGCCCGGCCGGGAAGGAAAGGGCCGGGACCTACCCTCCCCCTGGCGGGAGGGAAGCCCCCCAGAGGAGGTGCGCCGGGGAGTGGAGGTCTACCTGGAGCGCACCCCCCTCTCCCCTGAGGCCAAGGAGCTTCTAAGGCGCTACTTTAGCGGGCCCTGACCTTTTCTAAAGCCTCGGCCACGCTCACCGGACCCACCTCCAGCCGCTCCGCCATGGGGAAGGCCCCCATGGAACCCCCGTGGCCGAAGCGGGCCCCCACCCGCAGGTCCACATCCTTGAGAAGCTCCCGCATGAGCTCGTGCTTCCTTCCGCCCTCCATGGCGGCGTAGGGGTTTTCCCGCACCTCGAGGAGGCTCACCTTTCCTCCCCCTTCCACCTCGTAGATGGCGAAGCGGGGGGCGTGCCCGAAAGGACCCGGGTAAACCTTCTGGTCGTCGTTTTTGGATAGGGCGATGGCGATGCGCATAGCCCTAGGATACACCCCGGAGGTATCAAGGGTCAGGGGTGCGCCGCCACTCCCCGCTCTTCCCCCCCGCCTTGTGCAAAAGCTGCACCCTCGAGATCACCAGGCCCTTGGAGGCTGCCTTCAACATGTCGTACACGGTGAGGGCCGCCACGGCGCAGGCGGTTAGGGCCTCCATCTCCACCCCGGTTTCCGCCTTGGTGCGCACCGTGGCCTCGATGCGCACCCGCCTGGCCTCCCTTTCCAGCTCCACCCTCACCTCCACCCCGGTGAGGGGCAGAGGGTGGCAAAGGGGAATGAGCTCAGAAGTCTTCTTGGCCCCCATGATGCCCGCAAGCTGGGCCACCGCGAGGGGATCCCCCTTCCCCACACCCCCCTTTTCCAGGGCGGCCAGGGCCTCTTCCGTGAGCTCCACATAGGCCTCGGCGGTGGCGGTGCGGAAGGTGGCGGACTTCTCCGTCACGTCCACCATGTGGGGCCTGCCGTCCTTAAAGTGGGTGAGGTCCATGCCTCCAGTCTAGGGCCTGGGCAGGGCTACCCGCCAAAACCCATCCCGCTCACAAAGCGCAGGATGGGATCCCGCATGAAGTAGACAAAGAGCAAGACCAGCAACTGCAACCCGATGAAGGGGATCCCGCCCAGATAGATATCCGTGGTCTTCACCTCCTTGGGGGCCACGTTCCGCAGGTAGAAGAGGGCAAAGCCAAAGGGCGGGGTGAGAAAGGAGGTCTGCAGGTTCACCCCCACCATAAGGCCGAACCAGAGCTTGTCGATGTTCAAGGCCTCGGCCCCGATGGCCAGAAGGGGCAGGGCGATGAAGGCGATCTCAAAGAAGTCGATGAAGAAGCCCAGCAGGAAGACCAACACCATCACGAAGAGGATGAAGCCCACCTCGCCGCCGGGCAAACCGGTAAGGAAACCTTCCACCCAGAGGTCCCCATCCACCCCGCGGAAGACCAGGCTGAAAAGGGTGGAGCCGATAAGGATGAAGATGACGAAGGCCGTGAGCTTGGCCGTACCCTCCATGGCCCCGTAGAGGACCTGGAAGGAAAGCCTGCGGTTCAAAGCCGCCAGGATCAAGGCCCCCACCACCCCCATGGCCCCGGCCTCCGTGGGGGTGGCCAGGCCGATGAGCACCGTACCCAGCACCAGGAAGATGAGGACCAAGGGGGGCACCATGGAAAGAAGGGCCCTTCGGAGGAGGGGATTCCTGCGGATCCAGGGAAGGAGGACCAGGGTCCAAACCCCCAAGGCCAAGACCACCTCCAGCCACTCCGCCCAGGCGGGCAGGAAGCGCCCCACCGCATAAGCCCCCACCCCCACCAGCAGATAGGAGAGAAGGGCAAAAGCCGCCTGGGCTTCCTTACCGGCGTCTGGCCGGGCTTCCGGAGGAAGGGCGGGAACCCACCTTGGGCGGAAAAGGGCCACGTAGATCACGTAAAGGAAGTAAAAGCCCACGGTAAGGGCGGAGGGAATCAAAGCGGCCTTGTACATATCCCCCACGGAAACCCCTAGCTGGTCCGACAAAACAATGAGGACCACGCTTGGGGGGATGATCTGGGCCAGGGTGGCCGAGCCCAGGATCACCCCGCTGGCAAAGCGGGGGTTATAGCCGTACTTCAGCATGATGGGCAGGGAGATAAGGCCCATGGCCATCACGCTGGCCGCCACCACCCCAGTAGTGGCGGCCAAGATGGCCCCCACGAAAACCACGCTTAAGGCCAAGCCCCCGCGAAGGGGTCCGAAGAGCTTCCCCATGGTGTCCAGGAGGTCTTCGGCCAGGCCGCTTTTCTCCAGGATGATGCCCATGAAGGTGAAGAAGGGAATGGCCAGGAGAAGCTGGTTGGACATGATGCCGAAGATGCGGTCGGGCATGGCCTTAAGGAGGGGTGCGGGGAAGATGTCCAGGGCGATGCCCAAAAAGCCGAAAACGATCCCCACCGCCCCCAAGGAGAAGGCCACGGGGTAGCCGGAAAGCAAAAAGACCACCAGGGCCAAAAACATCAGGGGAGGCATGAGGCTTTCCAGGTTCATTCCACCACCTCCCGTTCCTCCTCCGCCAGTTGCAGATGCCCCGTGAGGTAGGCGATCCGCTTGATGAGCTCGGAAATTCCTTGGAGGGTCAATAGGGCAAAGCCCAAGGGCAAGGCCAGCTTGATGGGCCAGCGGGGAAGCCCTCCCACATCGGGGGACATCTCCTTCCCCAGGAAGGAGTTCATGGCCCAGGGCCAGGAGAGGTAGATGACCCCCACCGCCATGGGCAGAAGGAAGAGCACCGTCCCCACCACGTCGATCCAGGCCTGGGCGCGCTTGGAGAAGCGACCGGAAACGAGGTCGATGCGCACGTGGGCGTTGTGCTTCAAGGCGTAGGCCCCGCCCAGGAGGAAGATGAGGCTAAACATGTACCACTGGGCCTCGAGGTAGGCGTTGGAGCTGTAGCTGAAGCCGTAGCGCATGACGGCGTTGCCCGCAGAAAGCAGGGCCACCAAAAGCACCAGCCACACGGTGATTCTGCCTATGGCCTCAGTTAGGGCATCGATGGCTTGCGAAAGACCCAAGAGAAAGCGCATTCCCAACCCCCCTTAAAAACCCGCCCCATCCTACCCAGGACAACCTGGGATGTCAACGTGGGATTGCGTCCAGAAGGGATTTTGCCTTTCCCCGGCCTCCTTCCACCCCAAGCCCTTAACGTGCCCGGCGGATCGGGGCTACCAGGAAGGCCCCCAGGAGAAAGCAGGTCCCCGCCAGTAGGAAGAGAACCAGATAACCCAGACCCTCTCCCCGGGCGTTCAGAAGGTCCAATGGCCGCCCGAAGGCTCCCGCCAGCACCTGGGGCACCACGATGGCGGTCTGCCATAAGCCCATGTCGGTGGCGTGGGCCTTGGGATCCCTCAGCACATCCGCCACCAAGGCCCAGTCCACCGCCAGGTAGACCCCGTAGAAAAGGCCAAAGAAAAGGGCCAGGAACAGCATGGCGTCATACCGGGGGAAAAGCAGGATGAAGGGCATGAGCAACCCAAGGCCCGCCCCCGAAAGGTAGATGAGGGGCTTTCGGCCCAGCCGGTCCGAGGCCTTCCCTGCGGGAACGCTGGCCAAGGCCGCCCCCAAGGAGATGAGGAGGCCCAAAAGGGCCACCGCCTGGAAGGGCTCTTTGGCAAGGGTCCGCCCGAGGGCCTGGAAAACCCGCACCACATCGGCCAGGTAGTACTGCAGGTAGGTCTGGGCCAGGTAAAAGCCCAGCATCACCAAAAAGCGGGTCAGGTAGACCAAAAGAAAGTCCCGGTCCCGCCAGGGCCCCGCCATGGCAGCGAGAAAGGGACGGGGATGGACCCCTGAGGGTCGGTCGGGGGTAACCCGGAGGCTAAGCCCAGCCCCCAGAAGGTTCAAAAAGGCCACCAGATAGGCCTGGAAGGCCAAAGGGAGAAGAAACCCCACCGCACCCCCCAGGATCTGGCCGGAAACCTGCAACACCCCCATGTACCCCGAGGCGGTGCCCCTTTCCTTTCGGGGCACCAGGTCGGGGATGAGGGCGGAGTAGGGCCCGGTGGCCAGGTCGTCCGCCACCTGCAGGAGGAGGTAGGCCACCAGGAGCCAGAGGTAGCTTGGGGCATGCGCCAAAAGGAGGAGGGCTATGACGGTGAGGAGGCTACCCGCGAGGAGGAAGGGCTTTCTCCTGCCCAGGCGGTCCGAGAAGTAGCCCATGATGGGGGGTCCAAGAATGGCCATCACCGCCCCCAGGCCGAAGAGGAAGCCGAGGCGGCTGGCCTTCTCCTCGGGAGGGGAAAGCTCCGCCACCTTGGCGGGCAGGATCACCAGAAGGACCAGGAACCACTTGAAGCTGGTGGCGAACCAGTAGGCGGAAAGGGAAAGGTACCAGCCGGGCCCGTGGCGCATGGGCCTTACCTTACCAGACCGTGGCCTCGGGAACCACCAGGAGGGGCAGGGAGCTCCGGTGGGAAAGCACCTCCACCATGCGCCCAAGCCGGTGGCGCCAGGTGCTCTTGGCCTTGGAACCCAGGACCAGGAGGTCCGCCTCCCGGACCTTGGCCAAGCGCAAAAGGTCCAGCTCCTCCTCCCCCTTGGACACCTCCACCACCCCGGTGGCCTTGAGGAGGCTTTCCAGATGGGCTTTGGCCTGGGCTAGAACATCCGCTAGCCCCAAGGTTTCAGGATCCAAGTAGGTGGGGAAGCAACACCCTCCTTGCCCGCTCACCAGGTGCAGGCCGAAGACCTCAGCCCCCAAGGCCCTTCCCCAAGCCTCCGCCACCCGGAAGGCGCTCAGGCTTGCCGGGCTATCGTCCAGCCCCACGGCGATGCGGCGCACCCCCCTGAGGGCCCTGGGGAGCAGCAAAACCGGAACCTCCCCTCGGTGCAGGAGATAGCGGGCGAGCCCACCCCAGGCCAGGACCTCGAGGCCATCCGTGCCCCGCTGTCCCAAAAGGACCAGGCGGCTTCGCAAGGCCTCCCCAGCCACCACCTGGGCAGGGAAACCCCGGAGCACCCGGGCCCTGAGCCCGGTATCCGCCAGGGTTTTTTGCACCTCCTTCTCCACCCGCCTAAGGGTTTCCTCCAGCCCCGGCCTAAGATGGGGAAAGCGGCGGCCAAGGGCCTCAAAGTACGGGGTGGGCACCACGTGGATAAGCTCCGCCGGGATGCCAAGCCCCTCCTGAAGGAAGCGGGCGCTTTCCACCACCGACTCCAAGCCCTCCCCCAGGTCCACCGCAGCCAACAGGCGCATGCTTTACCCCCTGGCCCCAATATAATCCTTGCGTGCTCTGGCTTCGCGACCGCACCCTGGACCTCTCCCGCCCCCGGATCATGGGAATCCTCAACCTCACCCCCGATTCCTTTTCCGATGGCGGCCTCTACCTGGACCCGGAAAGGGCCCTGGAAAGGGCCAAGACCCTGGTGGCCGAGGGCGCGGATCTTCTGGACCTGGGGGCTGAATCCACCCGCCCCGGGGCGGAGCCCGTGTCCGTGGAGGAGGAGAAGAAAAGGCTTCTCCCTGCCCTCGAGGCCATCCTGGAACTGGGGGTGCCGGTGAGCGTGGACACCCGCAAGCCCGAGGTAGCGGCGGAAGCCCTGAAGCTGGGAGCGCACCTCATCAACGACGTGACGGGCCTTCGGGACGAGCGCATGGTGGCCCTCTGCGCCCGGTATGGGGTGGCGGCGGTGGTCATGCACATGCCCGTGCCGGATCCCCAGACCATGATGGCCCACGCCCGCTACGGGGACGTGGTGGCCGAGGTGAAGGCCTTCCTCAAGGCCCAGGCGGAAAGAGCCCTGAAGGCTGGGGTGCCCCAGGTGGTCCTGGACCCGGGATTCGGCTTCGGAAAACTTCTGGAACACAACCTGACCCTCCTCAAACGCCTAGAAGAGATCGTGGCCCTGGGCCACCCCGTCTTGGTGGGGCTTTCCCGGAAGCGCTCCATCGGGGAGCTCACGGGGGTGGAGGAACCGGCAAAAAGGGTCCTTGGCTCCGTGGCCGCCCACCTTTTCGCCGTCATGAAGGGGGCCAGGATCCTTCGCGTCCACGACGTGGCCGCCCACCGGGAGGCCCTTGCGGTGTGGAACGCCCTTTGGGGATAGATATGGGGGAGATCGCCCTTTTGGGTCTGGAGTTCTACGGCCGCCATGGGGTAAGGCCCGAGGAAGGCCGGCTTGGAGCCCGGTTTGTGGTGGACCTCTGGCTTAAGGTGCCCTTTGAGGGCAAGGGGGACAGGCTGGAGGAAACCGTGGACTACGCCGCCGTCTACGCCCTGGTGGAGGAGGTGGTGCGCCACCGCCGCTTCTACTTGATCGAGGCCCTGGCCGACCACCTGGCGGAGGCCCTCCTGCAAGCTTTCCCTCGCCTCGAGGGGGTGCGGGTGCGGGTGCACAAGCCCCACGCCCCCATCCCAGGAGTCTTTCGCGACGTGTACGCGGAAACCGAAAAAACGCGCTCCTAGAAACCGTTTCGACCACTCATCTTGCGCTCATGGGAAAACCGTGGTAGGATAGCCCCGCCCAAAAGGGCTACGTGAAGAAGACCTATCCCTTCCCCCACTGCTCCCTAGGGAGCGGTGGGTTATAAACATTCTCACCCCCTTGGGCTAAACTGAAGGAGCCCGGCAAGGGGCGGGTCTATTATGGAAAGGGTAGCGATATTCATTGACGGCTCCAACCTGTACAAGGGGTTGGTGCAGCACCTGGGGCCGGATTATCGGCTTAACTTCGTGGAGTTTATCAGCCTTCTCACCGCCGGGCGCAGGCTTTTGCGCGCCTACTACTACAACGCCCCCCTTCCTCCGGAAGACCCCGCCGCCAAGGCCCACCAGAGCTTTCTCAACTACCTGAAGCGGGTACCCTATGTGGCCGTGCGCCTGGGAAGGCTGGAAAGGCGGGCGGATGGCTTCGTGGAAAAGGGGGTGGACATCCAGATCGCCATAGACATCCTGCGCCTGGCCTATGCCGACGCCTATGACGTGGCGGTGCTGGTCTCCGGGGATGGGGACTTCGCCGAGGTGGTCAAGGTGGTCCAGGACATGGGCAAGCAGGTGGAGAACACCACCTTCCACGCCCTTTCCTCCCACCGCCTGGCCCAACAAGCGGACCGCTTTTATCCCCTGGACGACTTCCCCTGGGAGCGCCTCCGGGCGCAGAGCCTGCCCCAGGCCCCCGAAAGCGGCGAGTAAACCCCAGCCTAGAGGAGTTCTTCGGGGCGAAAGAAAAGGGCGATCTCCCGGCTGGCATCCTCGGGGCTCGCCGAGCCGTGGATCACGTTCTCGTCGATGGTGGTGGCGAAATCCCCCCGGATGGTGCCGGGAAGGGCATCCTTGGGGTGGGTGGCCCCCATCATCTTCCGCACCTCGGCCACCACGTTTGGCCCCTCCAGCACCATGGCCACCACCGGACCCGAGGTGATGAAACGCACCAGGCTGGGGAAGAAGGGTTTCTCCCGGTGCTCGGCGTAATGCCTTTCCGCAAGCTCCTGGGTGATCTGTAAAAGCTTAAGCCCCACGATACGAAAACCCTTCCGCTCAAAACGGGCAAGGATCTCCCCCACCAAACCCCTTCGCACGCCGTCAGGTTTCACCATGACAAAGGTACGCTCCATACCCTTAGGAGTCTAACAGGCCTAGGGTCTTTTGAAGTAGCCCAGCAGGATGTAGGCCACCACCACCACCCAAAGGAGCACCAAAAGGGCATCCCGCCAGGTCAAGCGAACCCTGGGGCGCTCAGGTTCCAGGACCTGAGTGGGCAGTTCCTTGGGCTCTTCCCCCAGCTTTAGGCGCACCGGGGCTCCCCCAGCCGCCTCGAGGGGCAGGGCATAGGGACGGGTACCCTGGGGGAGCTCCTCGGGCACCCGCACCACGATGGCGCTCACGTTATCGGGCCCTCCCCACTCGTTGGCCAAGGCCACCAGGCGCCTGGCCGCCTCCTCCGGGGGAAAGCTCTTCAGAACTTCCCCCAGGGTGCGGTCCTCCAACACCCCGGAAAGGCCATCACTGCACAGCAAAAATACGTCACCGGGCTCCAACTTGAGCCCCAAGAGGTCCACCCGGGCCTGGGGAAAGGAGCCCAAAGCGTTGGTGATCACGTTGCGCCAGCGGTGAATCTTGGCCTCCTCGGGGCTCAAAAGGCCCTGGCGCACCCTTTCCGCCACCCAGGAGTGATCCTCGGTGAGGAGGGTAAGCTCCCCTTTCCTGAGGAGGTAGGCCCTGGAGTCCCCCACATGGGCGATCAAGGCATAGGGCAGATCCAAAAGGAGGCAGGTGGCGGTGGTGCCCATACCCCGGTTCTCGGGGCGTTGCGCCTCCTGGTAAATGCGCTCGTTGGCCTTTTCAAAGGCTTGAAGCAGGGCCCTGGGGCTTGGGTCCACAGTGCGCAGGTTCTCCAGGATCATCTCCACGGCCAGCCTGGCCGCCACCTCTCCTGTGCGATGCCCCCCCATCCCATCCGCCACCACGAAAACCCCTCCCCACGGGGTCAGGGCATGGCCCACGGCGTCCTCATTTTTGGGCCGCTTGAGGCCGGGGTGGGTTTCCAGGGCAAAGGCCAGGCCGGACACGGGGGGATTTTACCGCCTTTCGCCCGTGGACAACAGGAGGCGGCCGCGCTATGCTGAAGAAAAGGGAGAAAGGAGGTAAATATGGCACGGGGCTGGCTTCTTTTTGCGGGTGCGCTCCTGGGTCTATTGGGAGCTTGCGCCCCTAGGCTGGTCCTCGAACCCCAAGTACCCCTGCCCCAGGTAGAGATGGGGAAAGGACCGCTTCCGGTTCCCCAATGGGTTCTCCCTGGAAACCCCTTGCCCCATGTGGATGACTTCGAGTCCTATCCGCTGGGCGCAGTCCTAACCACGATAGCCCCCAAGCGGTATGGTCTGCTTGGGAAAGAAGCCCGCTTCACCATCACGGAAGCCCTGAACCCTCAGAACGCGGTAACCCGAGCCGTCCGCTTGGCGCGTTTTGATGGCGCCCTTCTCACAACAGGGGCGGGGGATTGGACCAACTACCGGGTCCGCGTGGACGTCAAGTCCCTGGGAAATCCCTATTGGGGCTCTGCTGGCCTTCTTCTCCGGGTGTTTCTGGATCCTGCGGGAACCCGCGCCTTGGAGTTCTATTTCGGCCTGGAGGGCATAGAGCTCACCAAGGTCCTCGGGGAACAGCGGCAGGTGGTGGCAAAAAGGCCGGAACTGAGGGAAACAGGGCGGGGATTCATCATGGACAAGATGTGGCATCGCCTTCAGGTCGTCGCCCGGAACACGGGGGAGGTTCGGTTCAGCATGGACGGAGGGGAACTCCTCTCCTGGCAAGACCCCGACTTCCGCCAAGGGGGGTTGGGAGTCGGCGTTCACGATCCCGATCTGGTCTTTCACCTGGATAACCTGGAGGTTACCCCTCTCTCTGAACCCTCCAAGGCCCCTTAGGTCCGCATAGCCTTGACGCATACCGTATACCGCGGTACCGTAAAGGTAGCCCGGGCCCGAAAGCCCGGCCTTTTGCTTTGGGTTGCTTGGCCCGGAGGGCCAACACATGGAGGGCGCCATGCGCTTTGAGAAAATCGCCCCCTACACCTACCGCATCCCCCGCCAGGGGAAGATGCGGGTGGATGCGATTTTCTTCGCCTCGGAGGAGATTTTGAAGGACCTCGAGGGGGAAAACTACGCTTCCCTGCAGCAGCTCATGAACGTGGCCACCCTGCCGGGGATCGTGGAACCCGCCCTGGCCATGCCCGACATCCACTGGGGCTACGGCTTCCCCATCGGGGGGGTGGCGGCCTTCGACCCCGAGGAAGGGGGGGTGGTGAGCCCGGGAGGGGTGGGTTTTGACATCAACTGCCTTCCTGCCGGCACCCGTGTACTCTTCCATGACCGCTACACCCGCCCTATAGAGGAGGTGGCGAGGGAACAAGAACCCCTCCTCACCGTATGGCGGCTTGGGGAAAAACCTGAGGCAGGAAAAGCCTTCCTCCTCCTCTCCCGAGAAGCGGAAACGCTGGTGCGCCTCCGCACCGAGGGAGGGTTCATCCTGGAGGCCACCCCCGATCATCCCGTCTACACCCCCTCGGGAATGCGTCCCATAGGTACCCTGAAAAAGGGAGACCAGGTGGCCGTCCACCCCTTCCAGGGCTTTCCCCACGAACCCCCTCCATCCCTGATCCTTCTCAGCGAGGAAAGGGCCCAAGCCCTAGGCCTTGCCCTGGGGTTCCCGCGGGCGGCAGACGTGCTGAAAGAGAAGGGGCTCCTTCCCCTGCAGGCGGACCACCCTCTCTTGCCAGCTATCCTACGCCTTTTGGGCTACGCCTTGGGGGATGGAACCCTTTACCGGTCCCAGGGCAGGGGGTACCTGGTGCTCTATGGGGACGAAGAAGGACTCCTAGAAGCCAAGGAGGACCTTAAGCGTCTGGGCTTCCAGGCTGGGGGCCCTTACGTTCGGGTACGAAACCACAGCTTCCGAGGACGGACCTTCACCTACCGAGAGGCTAGCCTTAAGGCCTCCTCCCGGGCTTTGTTCCTCCTTCTCCACGCCTTAGGCCTTCCCGAGGGTCCCAAGGCGCAAACGGCTTTTGCCTTACCTCATTGGCTCTTCTCCCTTCCCCCTTGGCTTAAAGCCAACTTTTTAGCAGGGCTATTCGGAGCGGAGCTCTCCGCTCCGAAGTGGGTAAGCGGACATGGGTACAACCTCGCTCCTCCCGTGCTCTCCCAGTCCAAGCGGAAAAGCCTTTTGGGGATTGGCCGAACCTTTATGGAAGACCTGGCCCGCTTAATGGAAAGCCTGGGCCTGGAAGTTCAGTCCCTACGTGAGGAAGTGGATTGGGAAGAACCCGCTGATCCTTCCCACCGCTTCAAACTGATCCTCCGGAGTACACCGGAAAACCTCAGCCTCCTTTACGAGAGGGTGGGCTATGCCTACGCTCCCCAAAAAGCCTGGCTAGCCCAGGTGGCCGCTTTCTACCTGCGCCTGAAAAAGGCCCACTTAGAAGCTCGGGAAACCCAGGCCGAGGAGGTCTTGGCCCTACGGCAGGCAGGCCTGGGACCAAAACGCATCGCCGCCACCCTAGGCCTCCCTCGGCGCTTCGTGGAGCGTACCCTTTACGAGAAGCGAGGTGGATTCCGCCCCTGGGGATTTCCCACCTTCCCTGAGTTCCTCCAAAGGGCCGGCCCCATGCTTTTTGACAGGGTGGTGGCTATGGAAACCGTTCCCCACAGGGGAAGGGTTTACGACCTCTCCATGGCTCATGAGGGACACAACTTTGTGGCCGAAGGGTTTGTGGTCTCCAACTGCGGGGTACGCCTCCTGGCCTCTGCCCTCACCCTAGAAGACCTCCTCCCCCGCCAACGGGAGCTGGCCGATACCCTCTACCGCCTCATCCCCTCGGGGGTGGGAAGCGAGCGCAAGGACGTGCGCTTCAGCAAGAAGGAGCTTAAGGAAATCCTCAAGGAGGGAGCTGGCTGGCTCATCCGCCGGGGCTTCGGCTACCCGGAGGACCTCCACTTCATCGAGTCGGAAGGCCGCCTCCCCTGGGCCAACCCCGACAAGGTCTCGGAAAGGGCCTTCGAACGGGGGGCTCCCCAGATCGGCACCCTGGGAAGCGGGAACCACTTCCTCGAGGTCCAGTACGTGGACCAGATCTACGACGAGGAAGCCGCCGAAGCCTTCGGCCTCTTTCCCAACCAGATCACCGTCCTCATCCACACGGGAAGCCGGGGCCTCGGCCACCAGGTCTGCCAGGACTATGTGGAAAGATTCCTCAAGGTGGCCCCCCGCTACGGCATAGAGCTGGTGGACAAGCAGCTGGCGGCAGCCCCCATCCAGAGCCCGGAGGGCCAGGACTACCTCCAGGCCATGGCCGCCGCCGCCAACTTCGCCTTCGCCAACCGGCAGCTCATCGCCCACTTCGTGCGGGAGGCCTTCGAGGCGGTGGGCTTCCCACCCAGGGAGCATGGCCTAAGGGTCCTCTACGACCTGGCCCACAACAACGCCAAGTTTGAGGAGCACGGGGGAAAAAGGGTCCTGGTACACCGCAAAGGGGCCACCCGGGCCTTCGGCCCCGGAAACTCCGAGATCCCCCTGGAGTACCGGCATGTGGGCCAGCCCGTGCTGGTGCCCGGGGACATGGGCCGCTACTCTTATGTGCTTTCTGGAACGGAAAAGGCCATGGCGGTATCCTTCGGCTCCAGCTGCCACGGGGCCGGACGCAAGATGAGCCGCCACCAGGCCAAGCGGGTGGCCCGGGAGCGCAACCTGATCAAGGAACTGGCGGAAAGGGGCATCCTGGTGCGGGCGGCCACCAAGGCCACTGTGGACGAGGAGATGCCCGAGGCCTACAAGGATGTTTCCGTGGTGGTGGAGGCGGTCCAGGGAGCGGGGATCGGCAAAAAGGTGGCCCGCTTAAGGCCCCTCATCGTGGTGAAGGGATAAACTCTAAGCGCTTTCTCACCGCCATCTGCTCCCATGGAGGGATGAGGCTCCTAGCCCTCCTCCTTTTCCTCCCCTGCTCCCTGGCCCAGACCCTGCTTCCCGCCAGCACCTTCGGCCTTTCCTTTCGGGAGGAGGCTTCGGCCTGGATTTACGAGGGGGAGGGGGTGCGCTTCGTCTACGTGCCGGGGGTGGGCTGGGCGGAGCCTTTGGACCCCACTCTTCCCCCACCCGATGGCGAAAGAATTCCCCTCGAGGCCCTGAAAGCCCTGGGCTACTTCCGCACCCCGGAGGCCGGGGTACGCCACGGCACCCAAGGACGGGCTCTCCGCTTGGTGCTGGACCTCCCCGGGCCCGAACCTGCACCCAAGCCCCCCTCGGAGGGCCAGGCTCCAGGAAGCCTTTCCCTCCTTCTCCCCTACCTGGCCCCGGGTATGACCCAGGTTCCCTGGCCCAAGGGCATGGAGGCCCGGGTGCGCCTCTTGCCAGGGGGCACAGAGCTCAGCCTGAGCTTCCCGGGAAAGCTTCTTCGCTACCGCCTCTTTCCCCTGAAGGACCCCGCGCGCCTGGTCCTGGATCTCTATGCCCTCGAGGCCGAGGTGGAGGAACCCCTGGCCCCAGGGATCCGCTACCGGGAAACCTGGGCCTTTACCCCAGAGCCCCTAAGGCTTTACCTGGTGGAGGCGGAGAAGGGCAGGCTGGTTCCTGTGGGCAAGCCCGGAGTCCGGGCCCTACCCAAGGACCTTGCCCCACACGCCCTGGCGGTGCTGAACGGGGGGTACTTTGACCCCAAAACCGCCACCCCCATCGGCCTCTGGGTCCAGGACGGGGTTACGGTTTCCTATCCCAGCGGCCGCACGGCTCTCTTATGGGATGGATTCAGCTTCTTCCTAGGGGTTCCCCGGTTTGAGGCAATGGTCCAGGGTCCTTCCGGAGAGCGGGTGCGGGTGGGCATCAACACCTCCCGGGCCCGCTACACCGCCCACACGGTCCCGGGACCCGTGGGCAAGCCTGGGGAGGAGGTGGCCTTGGTGATGGGGAGCCGGGTGCAGGCCATCCTCCCCGCTCCCCAGGAACTCCCTCCTGGGACCTGGGCCCTTACCTTTCCTAAAGGAGCCCCTCCCTTTCCCTTAAAGCCCGGGGACACCCTAAGCCTCTACGGGCGCCTGGACCCCCCTTTCCGCTACGCCCTGGAAGCAGGCCCCCTCTTGGTCCAGGAAGGCCAGTACGCCTTTGACCCCAGCCGGGAGAACTTCCGCGACCTAAGGCCCCTCCAGGCCATAACCCCCCAGGCGGCCGTGGCCTGGACCCGGGAGGGAAAGCTTTGGCTTTTGGTTTCCGAGCCCACCACCCCGGGGGTCCTGGCCCGGGCCCTCCTCACCTTGGGGGCGTGGAACGCCCTAAGGATGGACGGGGGTGGATCCGCCCAGCTCTGGGTCAAGGGGAGGCTACGGAACCCTTACCAGGGCTCTCCCAGACCTGTGGTTAGCGCCTTGGCCCTCTACGCCCCCTGAGGGCGCCTCCCCCCAACGGGAAGCGGGAAGTTAATCCCACATCCCGACTTCTTCGGTTGCTCTGGAGAGTACGCCTGCAACAAAGCCCTTCCGGGGTCCCCACCCCGGCAAGGCCAGGGTGGGGTGATGCTAGCTCACCCGCTCCACCCGGATGAGGTTGGTGGTCCCCCGCACCCCAAAGGGCACACCGGCGGCGATCACCACCCTCTCCCCCACCTGGGCTAGCCCACAAGCCTTCACCTTCTCCAGGGCGATGCGCACCATGTCGTCGGTGTCCTGAGGATCGGGGGCCAGATGGGGCAGAACACCCCAGACCAAGGCCAGCTGCCGCTCCACCTCGGGGTTCGGGGTGAGGGCCAGGACAGGCACCCTGGGCCGCGTGCGGGCAATGCGCCTGGCGGAGCTTCCCGTGGCGGTGAAGACCACGATGGCCTTGGCTTCCACCGCCTCCACAATGTCGTCTGCCGCCTGGGCGATGGCGTCCTGGGTGGTGGGGGTAGGGGCCGGGCGGAGGACGTTGAGCTTTTGCAAGAACTCGGGGGAGGACTCCACCACCCGGGCGATCCTGGCCATGGTGGCCACCGCCTCCACCGGGTAGGCCCCGGCGGCGGTTTCCGCGGAGAGCATCACGGCGTCCGTGCCGTCGAAGATGGCGTTGGCCACATCCGAGGCCTCCGCCCGGGTGGGGCTGGGGTTCTGCACCATGGACTCCAGCATCTGGGTGGCAGTGACCACTGGCTTGCCAGCAGCTATGGCCCTGAGGATAAGGCGCTTTTGCACGATGGGAACCTCCTCCAGGGGCATCTCCACCCCTAGGTCCCCGCGGGCCACCATGATTCCGTCGGCCTCCTCGAGGATCTCCTCAAAACGGTGGACGGCGGAGGGCTTTTCTATCTTGGCCATGAGCCGGGCCCGGGAACCATGCCGGGCCAAGTAGTGCCGGGCCAAGAGCAGGTCATCCCGGCTGCGCACGAAGGACACTGCCACCCAGTCCACCCCGAGCTCCGCTCCCAGGGCCAGGTCCTGAATGTCCTTTTCCGAAAGGGAAGGGATGGAAAGATCCGAGCCCGGGACGTTGATCCCCTTGGTGTCGGAAAGAACCCCTCCCACCTCTACCACGGTGTGGATCTCATCCCCCTGGACCCTCTCCACCCGAAGGCGCAGGCGGCCATCGTCCAAAAGGAGCAGCTGCCCAGGAGCCACATCCTCAGGAAGACCCTTGTAGGTGATGGAAACCCGGGTCTCGTCCCCCTCCACGGGAGCCCGGGTGAGGATGAAGGGCTGGCCCACCTTGAGCTCTACCCGCCCCCCCTTGAAGCGACCGATGCGGATCTTGGGGCCCTGGAGGTCCTGAAGGATGGCCAGGGTCTTGCCCAGCTCCTTCTCCACCTCCCGCACCCAGGCCACCCGTTTCCGGTGCTCCTCGTGGGTGCCGTGGCTAAAGTTCAGGCGAAAGACATCCGCCCCTGCCTCTGCCATGGCCCGGATGGCCTCCTTAGAGTCCGAAGCGGGCCCCAGGGTGGCCACGATCTTGGTGCGCTTAAAAGGCCTCATATCCTAGAAAGCGCGCCGCACGCCCCAGCTCCTCCTCAATGCGCAGGAGCTGGTTGTACTTGGAAAGGCGATCCGAACGGGAGAGGGAACCCGTTTTGATCTGACCGGCGTTCACCGCCACCGCAAGATCGGCGATGAAGCTGTCCTCGGTTTCCCCGGAGCGATGGCTGATCACCGCCCGGTAACCGGAGCGCTGGGCCAAGCGGATGGCCTCGAGGGTTTCGGAAAGGGTGCCGATCTGGTTCACCTTCACCAGGATGGCGTTGGCCACACCCAGCTCGATCCCTTGGCGAAGCCTGTCCGGGTTGGTGACGAAAAGATCATCCCCCACCAGCTGGACCTTGCCACCCAGGCGCTCGGTGAGAAGCCGCCAGCCCTCCCAGTCGTCCTCGGCTAAGCCATCCTCAATGGAGCGGATGGGGTACCTCTCCACCCACGTGGCCCAGAACTCCACCATTTCCTCCGAGGAGAGGACCCGCCCTTCCCCCTCTAGATGGTACCTACCATTCCGATAAAGCTCGCTGGCCGCAGGATCCAAGGCTAAGGAAACCTCCTTCCCCGGGGTGTACCCCGCCCGCTCGATGGCCAAAAGAAGAAGCTCTATGGCCTCCTCGTTGCTCCTGAGGTCCGGGGCGAACCCCCCCTCGTCCCCCACGTTGGTGCTGTACCCCTTCTCCTTCAGCACTCCCCTCAGAGCGTGAAACACCTCGGCCCCCACCCGCAAGGCCTCGGAAAAGCTTTCCACCCCTGCGGGAACCAGCATGAACTCCTGGAAATCCACCCGGTTGTCGGCGTGTTTTCCGCCGTTAATCACATTCATAAGGGGAACGGGCAGGACGCTGGCTTGGATCCCACCCAAATACCGGTATAAAGGCAGACCCAAGGCCTCGGCCGCCGCTCGAGCCGTGGCCAGGGAGACTGCCAGGATGGCATTGGCCCCCAGGTTGGACTTGTTGGGGGTGCCGTCCAGCTCCAACATGGCCCGATCCACCCCCTCCTGGTCCAGGGCATCCCGGCCGATAAGCTCCGGGGCGATGCGTTCCAGGATGTTGGCCACTGCTCGGCGCACCCCTTTCCCCAGGTAGCGCCTGTCCCCATCCCGTAGCTCCAAGGCCTCATGAGTGCCCGTGGAAGCTCCAGAGGGCACCATGGCCCTTCCCCTCGCACCTCCTTCCAGTTCCACCTCGGCCTCTACCGTGGGAAAGCCCCTAGAGTCTAAAACCTCCCTGGCTTTCACGTTCACAATCGTGGTCATGGACTCCTCCCCTAACCGTTTATGGAAGCGCTTCCTGCCTCCCGGATACAAGTTTACACCCGCAGGGGCACCACCACTGCCTGGTACCCCTCTGTAGGGGAAGCCTCCGCTGGGCGCACCAGGCTAGGGCTGGTGGATCCGGACAACAACAACACCGCCTGGCCAGAAAGGGGGGAAAGGGCCTCCAAAAGATAGCGGGCGTTGTAGGCCACCGTTAGAGGCGTGCCCTCGAGGTGTACGGGAACCTCTTCCTGGCCCTTGCCGTAATCCCCCTCAGCGGAGAGCAACACCCGCCCCTCCTCAAAGAGGAGGTCCACGCGATGGTTCTGGCGGTCCGAAAGCACGCTCACCCGACGTAGGGCCTCGCGGAAGGCCTCCACCTCGAAGGCCGCCTTTAGGGGAAACTCCTTGGGGATCACCCGCTCATAGTCTGGGAACTCCCCTTCCATAAGCCGAATGGCCATGCGCAGTTGTCCCTTACCGGCGGTGCCAGCGCCCTGCGAACCGTTGGTGGCCAGGCCCAAAACCCCGGGGCCCAGGGCCAGGGCCACTTCCCCTTCGCCTATGCCCTTCAGAACCCTTACCATCTCATCCACACTCCGGGCGGGCACCACCACCTTCTTGACAAAGGGCTGGGGCTTGGGAAGTCCGTAAAGGGCCAGACGGTACCCGTCGGAGGCCACGGAGCGCAGTCCCCTTTCGGAAAACTCCAGCTGGACGCCCCGAAAGATCGCCCGGTACTCCTCGTTGCTGGCCGCGTAGCGCACATGGGAAAGCGCTTTTAGAAGCTCCTCCACGGGCAGAAGGGTCTGGAGGGAATAGGGCTCCGCGGGACCTTCTGGGCTGGGGAAGAATAACTCCGGATAACCCTCATCAGGGGCAAGGCTCAGCCGGGTACTGAAGGAACCTGAAGAAAGGGAAAGCTCTGCACCGAAGTCCAGTTCTACCTGATCCCCAGGAAGGCTACGCACCAGCTGGAAAAAAGGCTGGGCGGGAACCAGAAAACGCCCTTCTCCCTCCGTGGGAAGTTCCAGGCGTACTTCCAGGTCCACCTCGCCGTTGGTTCCGAACAAAACTAGGGCATCCGGTAAAAGGGACAGGCCCAAATAAGTGAAAAGGGGATTGGAGCTTCGCGTGGGGATGACCCGCTCCAACAAGGCCACATGCTCGGTAAGCAGGGTTTTTGGAACTCTCACCTTCACGGGATTTGCCTCCTCCTTACTGCTCTTACTACGGACTTCTTAAAGATCTTAAAGGGATAGTAGCCGTAGTAGTAGGGGCTGTGGATTTGTGGATAAGGGGTAGGAAATGCCGCGTGGGAGCCAAAAGGGCTTGTGGAAAACTCCTGTGGATAACCTGCCTCCAGCTGTGGATAAGCTGTGGATAACCGCCCGGTTATCCACAAGCTCGAAGGGGGGGTGGGTTTTCCACAACTTATCCACAGGGTTATCCACAGGAAAACCCAGGTTATCCACAGGGTTATCCACAGGTTATCCACAGGGGTCATGTCAGGGCCTCTTTCAGGCTGCGGAGCAGCTTCTGCACCTCGCGGTCGCTTTCCGAGAGCTCCTGAACCTTTTGGATGGCGTAGAGGACGGTGGTGTGGTCCCGCCCCCCGAAGAGTTGGCCGATCTCTGGGAGGGAGGAGCGGGTGAGCTCCCGTACCAAGAACATGGCGATTTGTCGAGGCAGAACTACCTCCTTGCGCCGACCCCCTCCCACCAGATCCTCCGGTCGCAGGGCGAAGTACTCCGCCACCTTGCGCACGATTTCGTAGGGATCCACCTCCACTTCCTTGGAGGCGAAGATGTCGGAAAGCGCCTTGGCGGCCACGGCGCGGGTGAGTTCCACCCCGTTTAAGGAAGCATAGGCAATGGTGCGCATCAGGGCGCCTTCCAACTCGCGGATGTTGGAAGTCACCTGCCGGGCTATGTACTCCAACACCTCCTCGCTGATCTTCAAGCCCCGTTGCTCGGCGTTCATCTTGAGGATGGCAATACGGGTTTCCAGGTCAGGGGGCTGGATGTCGGTGATGAGGCCCCATTCGAACCGGCTTCTTAAGCGGGCCTCGAGGGTCAGGATATCCTTGGGGGGCCGATCGGAGGAGAGGATGATCTGTTTGTGGGCCTCGTAGAGGGCGTTGAAGGTGTGGAAGAACTCCTCCTGGGTGCGCTCCTTGCCGGCGATGAACTGGATGTCGTCCACCAAGAGGAGGTCCACGGAGCGGTACCGCTCGCGGAACTCCGTCATGCGGTCCTCGCGGATGGCGTTGATGAGCTCGTTGGTGAAGGTTTCCGTGGATACGTACTCGATCTTAAGGTGAGGGAAACGCTTGGCCACGGAGTGTCCCACGGCATGCATGAGGTGGGTCTTGCCCAGGCCCACGCCCCCGTAGATGAAAAGGGGATTATAGGCCCGCCCCGGGGACTCGGCCACCGCCACTGCTGCTGCGTGGGCCATAGAGTTATTGGGCCCTACCACGAAGTTTTCAAAGGTGTACTTGGGGTTGAGGTTGGGCTTATTGGCTTGGGGAGGGGTAGGGGTGTGAAATATGTCCTCCTGAACGGCCACGCTGGGGACCACCCTGAGCTCGAACCGGGGAGGCTGGGCCCCCAGGAGGCTTAGAGCTTCCTGGATAAGCTCGGCGTAGTGGCGCTTGATCCAGTCCAGGGCGAAGGAGGTAGGCACCGCCAGCTGGAGTACCCCATCCTGGATGCCCAGCGGGCGGATGCGCTCAAACCAGGTGTGGAACTCCACCTCGGTGATGTTGCGGCGGATGTGTTCCAGGATGTGTTGCCAGATGGCCTCGTGGGTCAAGGCTACCCCCCGCGTTTCCGGAGGAACATTCTACGTCAAGGCCTTGGGTAAAGTGGAGGGTGGGATGCGCTACGACGTGGTGGTGGTGGGAGGTGGGCATGCAGGGCTGGAGGCGGCCTGGGCGGCTGCGGCCCTCGGGGTGCGGGTGGCCCTGGTCACCATCAACCCCGAGCGCATAGGCATGATGCCCTGCAACCCGGCGGTGGGCGGACCCGGCAAAAGCCAGCTGGTGGCGGAGCTCACCGCCTTGGGGGGGCTTATGGGCCGGGCGGCGGACGCCACCGCCATCCACACCCGGGTGCTCAACCGCTCCAAGGGACCGGCGGTGCAAAGCCTGAGGGTCCAGGTGGACCGGGATCTCTATGCCTTGAAGGCGCGGGAGATTCTGGAGGAAAGGCCCATCGAGGTGATCCGGGGAGAGGTGGCGAGCCTCTGGGTGGAGGGGGGAAGGCTTCTTGGGGTGCGCACCGTGGATGGGCGGGGGATTCCCGCTAAGGCGGTGGTGGTGGCGGGGGGAACCTTCCTGGGCGGGGTGGTCTGGTACGGAAGGCGTTCCCGGCCAGCGGGGCGGCAGGGGGAGCCGCCGGCCCGGTTCCTTTCCCGGAGCCTCGAGGCCGTCGGCCACACCCTGCGCCGGTTCAAGACGGGGACCCCGCCCAGGATCCGGGCGGATTCCGTGGAGTTTTCCGAGCTCTTGGTGGTGCCCCCGGAGGTACCCCCGGGAAGCTTCACGGGAAGCCCCGGACCCCATGCGGCCAAGCTTCCCACCTGGCAGACCCGGACCACGCCCCGCACCCACCGCCTGATCTTGGAAAACCTGCACCTGTCTCCCCTTTATGCGGGGGATATCGTGGGCATCGGCCCCCGCTACTGCCCCTCCATCGAGGACAAGGTGGTGCGTTTTGCCGATAAGGAGAGCCACCTCCTCTTCGTGGAGCCGGACGGGCTCGCCACCAGCGAGGTGTACCTGCAGGGGTTCTCTTCAAGCCTGCCGCCGGAGCTCCAGGAGGAGATGGTGAGAAGCCTGCCGGGGTTTGGTCGGGCGGTGATCCAACGCTACGCTTACGCGGTGGAGTACGACAGCCTGGACCCCACGGAGCTCACCCGGGGGCTCCAGTCCCGCTTCCTCCCTGGGTTGTTCGCTGCTGGGCAGGTGAACGGCACCTCGGGGTACGAGGAGGCTGCGGCCCAGGGCCTCCTGGCGGGGCTGAACGCTGCTCGGTACGCCCTGGGCCTCTCAGAGGTGCACCTCCCCCGGGAAAGCGGCTACATTGGGGTGATGGTGGACGACCTGGTGGGCCGGGGCACGGACGAGCCCTATCGGATGATGACCTCACGGGTGGAGCTCCGCCTCCTCTGCCGGGCGGACAATGCGGACGAGCGCCTGGTGCCCTTGGCGGTGGAGTGGGGCCTTAGGCCCAGGGAGGACCTGGAAGCGGTGAGGGAAAAGTACCGCCGGGTGGAGGCGGAGCTAAGGCGCCTCGAGGCTCTGCGGGTGGATGGGGTGAGCGGCCTGGTGTGGCTGAGGCGTCCGGAAAACACCTACAGGACCTTGGCGGAACGCTTTCCCCCACCCGTCCCCTTGAGCCCCGAGGAGGCCTACCAGGTGGAGGTGCGGGCCAAGTACGCGGGGTACATAGAGCGGCAGGAACGGCTGCGGGAAAAGCTGAGGGACCTGGAGGCCTTTCGCATACCCGAGGGTTTGGAGTTCCCCCGGGTCCCGGGCCTTTCCCGGGAGGCCGTGGAAAAGCTTTCCCGGGTGAGACCCCGCACCGTGGCGGAGGCTGCCCGGATCCCCGGGATACGGGACTCAGATCTCACGGCCCTGTTGGTGCACCTTAGGGTGCTTTCCCGGTAAGGGGAATGTTTCCCGTGAAACATTGGGGGTGGGGGTGGGTCTAAGCCCAAAGGGCGTTCGGCTTCTTCTGGAGGGTGGAAGGGCCTTGGGGCTAGACCTGGAGGCGCACCTTTCGGCTTTCTCCCGCCTGTACGACCTCCTCATGGAGGCTAATCTGCGCACCAACCTCACGGCCTTGCGCACAGAGGAGGAGGTGGTGGTCAAGCATTTCCTGGACTCCCTCACCCTCCTCACCTTGCCCCTCTTCCAAGGAGCATGGCGGGTGCTGGACCTGGGCACGGGGGCGGGGTTTCCCGGGCTTCCCCTGAAGATCGTGCGCCCTGAGCTGGAGGTCACCCTCCTGGACGCTACCAAGAAGAAGGTGGCCTTTGTGGCCCATGCGGTGGAGGCCCTTGGGCTGAAGGGCGCCTACCCCCTCTGGGGTCGGGCGGAGGAGCTGGCCCACCTTCCCGAGCACCGGGAGGCCTACCACCGGGTGGTGGCTCGGGCGGTGGCTCCCCTTTGCGTCTTGGTGGAACTGGGCCTGCCCTTTGTGGCCCTGGGGGGGCGTATGGTGGCCCAGAAGGGTCCGAGGGTGACGGAGGAGGTGACCCCCTTGCCCAAGGCCCTAGCCCTCCTGGGAGGTGGCTCGGTTACCGTCCATACCTTGGTCCTTCCCGTGGTCCAGGAGGAGCGGAACCTGGTGGTGGTGGCCAAGGAGGCCTCTACCCCAGCCAAGTATCCCCGGCGGCCGGGGGTGCCCGGGAAAAATCCTTTATGCTAGGGTCCAAGGTGTTGCGGCGGATCGCCCTGGTGAACCAGAAAGGGGGGGTGGGCAAGACCACCACCGCCATCAACCTGGCCGCCTACCTGGCCCGCATGGGGAAGAAGGTGCTCTTGGTGGACCTGGACCCCCAGATGAACGCCACCAGCGGCCTTGGGCTCCGGCCCGAGCGGGGGGTGTACCAAGTGTTGCAGGGGGAGCCCCTGGAGGCCTTGGTGCAACCCGTGGACGGTTTCTATTTGTTGCCTTCCACCCCGGAGCTGGTGGGGGCCACGGTGGAGCTCCTGGAAAGACCCCTGGCCCTGGGGGAGGCCTTACAGGACGAGGGGTACGATATCACCCTTTTGGACGTGCCTCCCAGCCTCACCCCCCTAACCCTAAGCGCCCTGGCGGCGGCGCACGGGGTGGTGGTCCCGGTGCAGGCAGAGTACTACGCCTTGGAGGGAGTGGCGGGGTTGCTCTCCACCCTGGACGAGGTGCGCGCCCGGCTGAACCCGCGCCTTAGGCTTCTCGGCATCCTCATCACCATGTACGACGGCCGGACCCTTTTGTCCCAGCAGGTGGAGGCCCAACTTCGGGCCCACTTCGGGGAGAAGGTGTTCTGGACGGTGGTACCCCGGAACGTGCGGCTGGCGGAGGCCCCGAGCTTTGGCAGGACCATCGCCCAGCATGCCCCCACCTCGCCGGGGGCCCACGCCTACCGCCGTCTGGCCGAGGAGGTGATCGCCCGTGTCCAAGAAGGCTAGCGGTTTAGGGAGAGGCCTCGAGGCCCTCCTGCCCAAGGGCGGCGGAGGGGTGGTCCGGCTTCCCTTGTCCGCCATCCGGCCCAACCCCCACCAGCCCCGCCGAAGGTTCTCCCAGGAGGGTTTGGAGGAACTTGCCGCTTCCATCCGGGAGAAAGGCCTGCTTCAACCCCTGGTGGTTCGTCCCAAGGGGGAGGGGTACGAACTGGTGGCCGGGGAGAGGCGCCTTAGGGCCGCGGAGATGGCGGGCCTAAAGGAGGTTCCCGCCATCATCCGCGATCTCACGGACCAGGAGGCCATGGAGGTGGCCCTGGTGGAGAACCTGCAGCGGGAGGACCTCACCCCGTTGGAGGAAGCCCGGGGTTACCAGGCCCTGTTGGGTTTGGGCCTCACCCAGGAGGAGGTGGCCAAGCGGGTGGGTAAGGCCCGCTCCACGGTGGCCAACGCCCTGAGGCTTTTGCAGCTTCCCGCAGAGGTTTTGGAGGCCTTGGAACGGGGGCTCATCAGCGCGGGCCACGCCCGGGCCCTTTTGATGCTGGAGCCTGAGGACCGGCTTTGGGGCCTGAGGGAGATCCTGGAAAAAGGGCTTTCCGTGCGCCAGGCGGAGGCCTTACGGGAGCGTTTGGTGCGGGAACGGGAGCGCAAAACCCAGGAACCCTCCCCCCTTTCCCTGGAGCTCTCTCGGCACCTGGGCCTGCCGGTGCGGGTGGTGGGGGGAAGGAGGGGGAAGGTGGTCATCCACTACCGCTCCCTGGAGGAGCTAGAGGCCCTTTTAGAGCGGCTGGGTTACCAGGCGTAGCCAAAAAGGACCCGCACCGCGCCGTTTTGGTCGGTGCGGTAGACCTTTACCCCATGGTGGGCCAGGCGCTTCAAGACCTCGGGGTAGGGGTGGCCATGGGGGTTCCTTCCCACGCCTATTAAGGCCACCTGGGGCCGGGCGCGTTCCAGGAGACCGGCTTCCGTGCTCGTGCGGGAGCCGTGGTGGCTCACCTTAACCACGGCCACCCGTGGGGGGCTTAGCCTTTTCTCCACCTCCGCGGGTACATCGGCCAGGAGGAGGGCCTTGGGCCCGGCGAAGTCCAGGAGGAGGACCAGGCCGCTTTGGTTGTCGTCTGCTTGCGGGCCAGGGGGCCAGAGGACCTCGAGGCTCCCTTTTCCCACGCGAAGCCGGGTACCGGTTCCGGGGAAGAGGATGGGCACCTTCCGGCTTTGCAGGGCCTGGACCAGGGGGTGCTCCTTTGGGAAGGCGGGGGAGAGGAGAGCGAGGCCGATGGGAACCTCCTCGGCCACCTTAAGGAGGCCTCCGTGATGGTCGGCATCGGGGTGGGTGGCCACCAGGACCTCGAGGGCCTCCACCCCCAGGGCCCTTAGGGCCCGCACCACCTTTTCCCCTTGCTCGGGCCGGCCCCCGTCCACCAGCACCTCGGCCCCACCCAGCCGGGCCAGCAGGGCATCCCCCTGGCCCACGTCCAGGGCAAAGAGGTCCAGGGGCTTGGGCCAGGAGGCGAGGAGGCTGACCAGAAGGGGAAGGCTGGCAAGGAGGAGGGCTTTCCGCCAGGGGAGAAGCCGGTGCAGGGCCAGGGCCAAGGGGAAAAGCCCAAGGTAGTAGAGGGCGAAGCCCAAAGGGGAGATTTCCCCCCAGCTTAAGAGTGGGCCACGGCTTGCGGCCTGAGCCAGGAGAAGGAGGGCCCTGGCCAAAGGTTCCAGAAGGGGTGCCAGAAGACCCCCAAGGAAGAGCTTGAGGAATCCCAGGGGTACCAGGAGGGAGGCCAGGGGCAGGGCCAGGAGGTTGCTGAGGGGGGAGAGGAGGGGTAGGAAGCCGAAGCGGTCAAGGAGAAGGGGAACCAGGGGGACCTGGGCTGCCAGGCTGGTGAGAAGGGCTCCTGTTAGGTACCCCCGTGCCCCCTGGGGTCGGGGAAGGGCGGGCAGGAGGAGGGCGATCCCCGCAACCGCCAGGTAGGAGAGCTGGAGGGAAAGGCTTAGCAGGCTTGCGGGCCACCACAGGAGCTGGAGAAAGAGGGCGAGGCCCAGGGCCTGGAGCACCCCGGCGGCTCCAAGGCCGAGGAAGAGGCCCAGGAGGGATAACCCGGCCATGAGGCTGGCCCGCACCAAGGAGGGGCTTGGCCCCGCCAGCCAGAGGTAAAAGGGTAGAGCGAGGAGGGCCAGGAGGTAGCGCCATCGGCCCAAAGGGGTGAGAAGGAAAACCAGGCTTGCCACCAGAAAGCCCACGTGGAGGCCCGAGAGGGCCAGGAGATGGGCGATCCCTGCCTTTTGGAACTGGGCGTAGGTGTCCTCGAGTTCCCTTTTGTCCCCCAGGACCAGCCCCTCCAGTACCTCGAGGGCAGGGGGCGAGAGCCCCTGCGCCAGGCGGGCACGGAAGGGAGCCCGAGGATCGGGAAGCGGAGCCAGGGGTTCCGCCCGTTCCACGTGAAACACCCCCCTTATCCCCCGGGAGAGGAGCCAGGTGCGCTGGTCAAAGCCCCCGGGGTTGCGCTTGCCCTGGGGTGGAGCCAGGTACCCCCGCAGCCGGTAGCGGCCATCCTCCAGGCCCGGGTAGTGCTGCACCCAAAGCCTGTGTCCCTGCCAGAGGATCGTGCCTTGGTGGAGGGTGAAGACACCCTCGAGGCGGGTGCCGTAAGGGGGTTCCGGTACGGGGAAGAGGAGGCCCCGGAGGAGGACCAGAACGAGCCCAAAGGCCAAGGGAAGTCGGAGGAGGGGGAGGAGGAAGGGCGCTAGGAGAAGGACCCAGGGATGGAAAAGTCCCCAGGCTCCCAGGAGCCCGCCTAGACCCAGGCCCACCCCTGGACCCCAGGTGGAGAGGAGAGGCTTGGGGAAGACTGCCCTAGGGCCGGACATAGGGCCTGAGCCGTTCCAGGGTGGCGGGGCCGATGCCCTTGACCCTCAGGAGGTCCTCCACCCGGGTGTAGGGTCTTCCCTCCACGATCCTCTGGGCCAGCACGGGGCCGACCCCAGGGAGGGTCATGAGTTCCTCGAGGGTGGCTTGGTTCAAGCTGATGGGTTCGGGGGCTGGGGGCTCGAAGCTGGCCTCCGCCAGGACTTCCACCCGCACCGGTTGGGGTTTGGGGGCCAGCTTGGGCCAAAGGTTGAAAAGACCCAGGAGGGCTACCGCGAGGAGGTAGAGGAAAACCACTCCGTCAAGGCCAAACCAAGCCCGCCTAGGAGAACCCCGGCCAGCACCCAAGGATCTGCCCCTGGGTTCAGGGCCACGAAGGCCACGGTGTAGGCCAGGGTGAGGAGGGAGAGGACCTTCAAGGGGAGGGCCAAAGGGTTTCTCCCTCCCTGGGCCTTGGGTATGGGAGCCGGAGAAGGGGGTTCCGGCTCCGGAGCTAGCTCCACCGAGTTCCGTTTGGGAGGGGGTTCCTCCTCCCACACCGGGGTTTTGGGGGGCTCGGGAGGAGGGGGTGGGGGAGGGGTTTCCTGGGTCAGGGGGGTCTTGGGGGCGGGGGCTGGAACCGAGGTGGCCTTGCGGGCCCGGGCCACGTGGGGTTTCAACCCTTCCAGAAAAGCCTTAAGCTCCTCCAAGGGGAAGGCCTTCAGGGGGAGGACCAGGGAATCCCCCTCCCCTTGTACCAGGAGGGTACCGGCTTCTCCCTTGCCTACCCGGCGGATCCTGGCCAGCTCCATACGCTTTACCCCGGCGTCGTCCACAAAGACGAGATGGGTTTCGGTGATGGCCAGAAATCCACCCGGCCCTTCCAGCTTGGCCAAGGCTTCCTCGCCCAGGCGGGAAAACGCCGCTTCATACTTACCCATGGCCCCATTGTATACTCCCCCTCGTGCCCTTGCGCTTGGGACACCGCGGCGCCCCTCGCCTGGTGGAAGGCGAGGCCCAGGCCTATGTGGAAAATACTCTGGAGGCTTTCCGCCAGGCTTTGGAGGCTGGACTGGATGGGTTTGAGCTGGACGTGCACCTCACCCGGGATGGGGTGCTGGTGGTGCACCATGACTTTACCCTGGGGGGCATCCCTATTAACGGGGTTTCCTCTAGGGAACTCCCGGCTTATGTGCCCACCCTCGAGGAAGTGCTGAGGACCTTCCCCGGGGCCTGGATCAACGTGGAGCTGAAAAGCCTTCCCCCGGAAACCGACGGCCGGGAGGAGGCCTTGGCCAGGCTCCTGGCCCGCTATCCCTCGGATAGGATCTGGGTGAGCTCCTTCGATCCCTTGGCCCTGGTGCGCCTTAGACGGCTTGGGGTGGGTCCCCTGGGCCTTCTTTACCAGCACGAGGAGGCGGAGGCCCTGGCCCCCTGCCTGGGGGTGGAGTGGGTGCATCCCGAGGCCTCTCTGCTCACCGAGGCCAAGGTGAGGGAGCTAAGGGGCCGCTACCGGGTACTGGCCTGGACGGTGAACCGCCGCCAGCAAGCCCAGGAATTGGCCGCCTGGGGGGTGGATGCCCTGGTCACCGATTTCCCGGGGGTCCTCGTATAATGGGGGGGCTATGGCGAACCTGAAGAGCCTTCCTGTGGGTAAGGGTGCCCCCGAAGTGGTGCACATGGTCATCGAGGTGCCCAGGGGTTCCGGCAACAAGTACGAGTACGATCCAGATCTTGGGGTTATCAAGCTGGACCGGGTTCTCCCCGGGGCCCAGTTCTATCCCGGGGACTACGGGTTCATTCCCTCGACCCTGGCCGAGGATGGGGATCCCCTGGATGGCATCGTTCTCTCCACCTACCCCCTTTTGCCCGGGGTGGTGGTGGAGGTGCGGGTGGTAGGCCTCCTCCTCATGGAGGACGAAAAGGGCGGGGACGCTAAGATCATCGGGGTGGTGGCGGAGGACCAGCGCCTGGACCACATCCGGGATATCGCTGATGTGCCTGAGGGGATTAAGCAGGAGATCCAGCACTTCTTTGAAACCTACAAGGCCCTCGAGGCCAAGAAAGGCAAGTGGGTGAAGGTGACGGGCTGGCGCGACCGGCAGGCGGCCTTGGAGGAGGTGAGGGCCTGCATCGCCCGCTACGGGGCCCGTTGAGGCCGGTCCCTGGGGAAAACCGGAAGGGCCTAGCCGAGGGGCCAGGCCCTTTTTAAGCGGCTTACAATGGGGTTGGAGGAGGCTTATGGTTTGCCCGGCGTGCGGGGAAACCCTGGAGCTGGAGGGGTACAAGGCGGGGGACCTGGTGGACTGCGAGGCCTGCGGGGCGATTTTACGCCTGATTTCCGACGGCACCCTGGAGCTGGTGGAGGCTCCCCCCGAGGAGGAAGGGGAGGCCCTTTGGGGAATCACCGCCTATGGGGAAGGGGAGGAGGCGGTTCTGGTTTTTTCCGACGGCACTTTGGAAGAGGAGGTGCGGGCTCTTAAGGCCGATCTCTTGGAAGCCCTTCGCCGCTTGGATGAGGGAGTGGGGGAGGAACCCCCCAAGGAGGCCGAGGACGAACCCAATCTGGAGCCCGACTACCTGACGGCCCATGTGGAAACCGACCAGGGCCCCATGGCCCTGCGCCGCATCCTCTTTCCGGGGAGCCCGGATCTTTTGGAGTTCACCCTGCCCTCGGGCTCGGTATACCAGTTCACTTTCCACGAGGTCCAAGAGCTTCTGAGGCCCGTGCTTCTTTAAGGTGCGCCTGGTACTGGTACCCACCCCCATCGGCAACCTGGAGGACATCACCCTAAGGGCCCTGAGGGTGCTCAAGGAGGTGGAGGTGGTGGCCTGTGAGGACACCCGGCGTACCGGGCTTCTCCTCCGCCACTACGGCATCTCTACTCCTACCCTGCGCTTGGACCAACACACGATGGGAAGGGCCAGGGAACTCCTTGCCCCTTACGCTTACGTGGCCTACGCCACTGACGCCGGCACCCCGGGCATCTCCGATCCCGGGGCGGAGCTGGTGCGGCTGGCGTTAGAATGGGGCTGGCGGGTGGAAGCGCTTCCGGGTCCCACCGCCCTCATCCCCGCCCTGGTGGCCTCGGGCCTGCCCACCCACCGCTTCACCTTTGAGGGGTTTCTGCCCAAGGGGGGCAAGGAGCGCAAGGAACGGCTTTGGGCCCTGGCCCGGGAAGGGAGGACCGCGGTGCTGTACGAAAGCCCCCATCGCCTGCAAAAAACCCTGGAGGACCTCATGGGGGTCTACGGCCCCGGGCATCCCGTGGCCGTGGCCCGGGAGATCAGCAAGGTGCACGAGGAGATCTTCCGGGGGACCCTGGAAGAGGCCTGGAGGCACTTTAAAAATCCGAGGGGTGAGTTCGTTTTGGTGCTGGGGCCTAAGGAGGCGCCACCTGTGGAGGCCAAGCGGGTCTTGGAGGAGCTAAAAGCCCAGGGCCTTAAGGGTAAGGCCCTTTTCCGGGCCCTTCTGCAGAGGGGGGTTCCCAGGAACGAGGCCTATCGCCTGGCTTTGGAAGGGGAGAAGAAGCCCTTTGAGGAGGGAGAATGAAGCGCATAGGGGTGTTTACTTCCGGCGGCGACGCCCCGGGGATGAATGCGGCCATCAGGGCGGTGGTGCGCCAGGCCTATGCCTTGGGCCTCGAGGTGATCGGCATCCGCCGGGGCTATGCGGGCATGATCCTGGGGGAGATGGTGCCCTTGGGGGTGCGGGATGTGGCCAACATCCTTCAGCGGGGGGGAACCGTCCTCCTCACCGCAAGAAGCCAGGAGTTCCTCACGGAAGAGGGCCGGGCCAAGGCGGCGGAGAAGCTCAAAGCGGCGGGCATCGAGGGCCTGGTGGCCATCGGAGGGGACGGTACCTTTCGCGGGGCCATGCGGCTTTTGGAGGAGCATAAGGTCCCCGTGGTGGGGGTGCCCGGCACCATCGACAACGACCTTTACGGCACCGATTACACCATTGGCTTTGACACCGCGGTGAACACGGCCCTCGAGGCCATAGACCGCATCCGGGACACCGCAGCCAGCCACGAGCGGGTCTTCTTCATCGAGGTCATGGGGCGGGACTCCGGGTTCATCGCCCTGGATGTGGGGCTGGCTGGGGGGGCCGAGGTGATCGCCGTGCCCGAGGAACCCGTGGACCCCAGGGCCATCGCCGAGGGGCTTCTGGAATCCCTGCGCCGGGGCAAGTCCAGCTCCATCGTGGTGGTGGCGGAAGGGGCCTATCCCGGAGGGGCGGCGGGGCTTCTTGCCGCCATAAGGGAGCACGTGCCGGTGGAGGCCCGGGTCACGGTCCTGGGCCACATCCAGCGGGGCGGGAGCCCCACGGCCAAGGACCGCATCCTGGCAAGCCGCCTAGGGGCGGCAGCGGTGGAGGCCCTGGCTGGGGGGACCAGCGGGGTCATGGTGGGGGAGGTGGAGGGGGAGGTGGAGCTCACCCCCCTCAAGGAGGCGGTGGAGCGTAAGAAGGACATCAACCGCTCCCTTCTGGCCCTGTCGCGGATTCTGGCCCTCTAGATAGCCTTGCGGCTGACCTAGATAGCCTTACGGCCGATCTAGGCCGAGGGCCCGCCTGAGCCATGGGGAGGTCCAGGCCAGGCGGAAGGCTTCCCGGGTGAAGGGGCTCTGGCTCACCCCGTCGTAGACCGGGGTGGGAAGGTTCAGGGAGGGGTAGCGGAGGCTCCCGGCGGCGGTTTTTTCCCAGGGATAGCCGGTCCAGATGGCCAGGGCCACGAAGAGGCCCAAAAGGAACCCTCCCAGGGAGCCCAGGAGGACCTCGAGGCCCTGGGAAAGGGAGGGAAGGGGGAGGCTTTTGGCCAGAAGCCCCAGGAGAAGCCCGAGGCCAAGACCCCACCAGGGGCCGGCAAACCCCACCTGGGCCAGGAGGAGGTAGAGCACCACCCCAAGCCCGGCGAAGGCCCCCTGGAGGCCGTTCCGGTAGCCCCAGGCCAGGGCCACGGCCAGGCCTAGCAGGGCCAAGAGGTCCACCCAGGTAAGCATGGCCCTAGTTTACCGCCTAGCCCCGGATATCCCAGCCCCGGCTTCTTAAAGCCGTCAGGAGGCGGGCCATGGCCTCCTCCACCTCCTCGTCCTTGAGGGTGCGCTCGGGGTGGCGGAAGCGCAGGTGGAAGGCCAGGCTCTTCTCCCCAACCCTAAGGGGTGGGCCCTGGTAGAGGTCAAATAGCCGTAGGCTTTCCAGGTAGGGTCCCGCTGCCTGGCGAAGGAGGGCCTCCACCTCCCCGTAGGGCGTGGCCTCGGGAACCACCACCGCCAGGTCCCTGAGGGCTAAGGGGTAGCGGGAGGGGTCTTGGAAGCGGAAGGGTTTTTCGGGAAGGGGGAGGTGAAGCTCAAAGATATAGACCGGGGGAAGCTCGAGGGCCTTGAGGATCTCCGGGTGCACCTGGCCCAGGAATCCCTTTTCCTCCCCGGCCACCCGCACCTTTCCCGAAACGCCGGGATGGAGGAAGGGGTAGGGATGGGCCTCCACCCTCAGGTCCAGGCCCAGCCGGTTCAAAAAGGCCTCCAGAAGCCCCTTGAGGAGGGGGTAGCCGGAAAGCTTCTTTCCATGGGGAAGCCCCAGGCCTTCCCCGAAGAGGAGGCCTGCCAGATGGGTTTCCTCCCTCACCCAAGCCCCCTCTCGCCCGAAAACCCTGCCCACCTCAAAGAGAAGAGCTCTTTCCGGGCGGTCCAGGGCCAGGTTTTCCTTGAGGAGCCTGAGGAGGCCGGGGAAGAGGTGGGTCCTCAGGGCAGCCTTTTCGGGACTCAAGGGATTTTTGAGGCGCCAGGGGGGCGGGGGCAGGCGGAAGAGGGAAGCCTCCTCGGGGTCCATGAAGCTATAGGTGTAAACCTCCTGGAAGCCAAGGCCCGAAAGGAGTTCCCGCAGGCGGCGCTCCCTTTGGTAGGGCTTCTCCACTCCCCGGTTGTCGGGGGCGGGGAAGAAGGCAGGAAGGTCCAGGGGAATGCTTTCGTAGCCCTGGATTCGGGCGATTTCCTCCACCAGGTCCTCTTCCAGCTCGAGGTCCAGGCGGCGGCTAGGGGGTGTGATCCGATAGGGACCTTCCCCCTCTACCCGGCAGCCCAGGCGCCTTAGGATGGCAAGCTGTACCTCCTCCGGGTACTGGGTGCCGAGGAGCTGGTTGGCGTACGCAGGGCGGAAGGGAATGGGCTTGGGTGCCTGGGGAGTTCCTTCCTCCAGGATGGTCTCCGCCACCCGGGCCCCTGCCAGGGTCTGGAGGAGGCTTAGGGCCCTTTGGGCTGCGGGTACCTGGCCCAAGGGGTCCACCCCTCGCTCGAAGCGGTAGCTGGCTTCGGTGCGGAGGCCATGCCGCCTGGCGGTTTTGCGGATGGAAACGGGGTCAAACTGGGCCACCTCGAGAACGATGGCCCGAGTGTCCTCCTTCACCTCGCTTTCGGCGCCCCCCATGACCCCGGCGAGGCCGATGGGGAAACTTTCCTCTCCCCGGTAACCCGCGATCACCAGGTCCTCCGGGTGGAGTTCCCTTTCCACGCCATCCAGGGTGACGAGCTTTTCCCCGGGTTTGGCCCGGCGCACCAGGATACCCTCCCCCACGAAGCGGAGGTCAAAGGCGTGCATGGGCTGGGCCCGTTCCAGCATCACGTAGTTGGTGATGTCCACCACGTTGCTTATGGGCCTCATCCCGCAGGCGAAAAGGATGCGTTGGAGCCAAAGAGGGCTCGGCCCCACCTGGAGGCCAAAGGCGTAGGAAAGGGTGAAGTGAGGGGCCCCGTGAGGATCTTCCACCCGGAGGCTAAAGGGTAGGGGTACCTTCTCCGTTTCCAGCCGCACTTCGGGCAGGACCAGGCTGTAGCCCAAGGCGTGAAGGTCAAAGGCCAAGCCCAGGATCCCCAGGGCATCCGGGCGGTTGGGGGTGACCTCTATGTCCAGCACCTCCTCCTCCGGCCAGGCCTCGGCCAGGGGGGTGCCGGGAGGAAGGGTATCGGGAGGGAACTCCAGAAGCCCACCGCCGTATTCCCCTACCCCGAGTTCCTTAGGCGATAGGGCCATGCCGTGGGAGACCACCCCCTGGATGGTTCTTTCCCCGATGGCTAGGCCTCTTACCTCCGTGCCGGGAAGGGCCAGGGCCACCCCGATTCCCGCCCGGGCGTTTCCCGCTCCCGAGACCACCTCCACCACCTTTCCTGCATCCAGAACCAGGCGTTTCAGGCCGGTGCCGGGGATGGGGTGGGCCTCGAGGACCCGGGCGAAGACCACGCCGCCGGGTATCTGGAAGATCCTTTCCATGCGGTCGGTCTCAAAGCCGAGACCGGCGAGCCGCTCCTCCAGGACCTCGGGGCTTTCCAACTCGGGCACGTAGCTTTTTAGCCAGGAGAAAGGCACCCTCATAGAATCCCCCGGAACTGCTCCAGGAACTTAAGCCTTCCCCCGAAGAAGTAGCGGATGTCGGGGATGTTGTAGCGGAGCATGGCCAGGCGTTCGATTCCGAGCCCAAAGGCGAAGCCTGTGACCCCCTGGTAAGCGGGGGGAAGGCCCAGGGCTTTTCGGTACTCGTCCACCGCCTGGAAGACCTTGGGGTGGACCATCCCGGCCCCTCCCAGCTCCAGCCATTTCCTTCCCTCGGGCCACCAGATGGCGAACTGGGCCCCGGGTTCCACGAAGGGAAAGTACACGGGCTGGAAGCGCACCCGGGACTCGGGGCCGTAAAGGGCCTGGGCCAGCTCGTAGATGGCTCCCTTCAGATGGGCCATGGTGATCCCTTCCCCCACCACCAGGCCTTCCAGCTGGTGGAAGACCGCCTCGTGGGTGGCGTCCGTCTGCTCAAAGCGGAAAACCCGCCCCGGCACCACGATGCGGAAGGGAGGGGTGTGAGCCACCATGTAGCGCACCTGCATGGGGGAGGTGTGGGTGCGAAGAAGGAGCCTTCCCCTCACCTCTTCTCCCAAGGGGCCAGGAAGGCTATGCTCCTCCCCTTCCAGCCAGAAGGTGTCCCACATGTCCCGGGCCGGGTGGTGCTCGGGGATGTTCAGGGCGTCAAAGTTGAAGAACTCGCTTTCCACCTCGGGGCCTTCCACCGCCTGGTAGCCCAGGGAGCGGAAGATCTCCACCAGCTCCCGCTCCATGAGGGTGATGGGGTGGAGTCCCCCCGTGAAAACCTGCACCCCTGGTAGGGAAACATCTTGGCGCTCCCTTTCCAGGGTCCTTCTCAGCTCCTCTTCCACCAGGGCTTTTTCCCGCTCCTCCAGGGCCCGTTCGATGGCCTCCTTGAGGGCGTTTAGGGCCTGGCCCTTCGCTTTCCTTTCCTCGAGGGGAAGGCTGGCAAGGGCCTTCATCTCCTGGGTGAGGAGGCCCTTTTTGCCCAGGTAGCGGGCCTTCAGGGTTTTTAAGGCCTCGAGGTCCCGGGCTTCTCGGATGGCGGCTAGGGCTTCTTGCTCGAGCTCCTGCATCTTTAAGAGAATACCTTGCCTCGTCCAGGGCGTGGGGAGGGTGGGGCAAGGAGATGAAAGCGCCGGTTCCCCTACTCTCCTTCACCAGACAGGTCGGAGAAATAGTCCGTGTCCACCCGCTTGATCTCCAAGGTACGGACTACGGAAACCCCGAGCCCATATTCGTACATAAGCTGGGCTAAGTCTCTACCATCTAGCAACACAACCTTTTCACTGAGCCCCTTTGCATAATCGCGGGCATCCTTGGTGAACTCTGACGTGGTAAGAAAAACCCCCTTTTTTGCCTTCTTCCCCGCCAAGGCGCCGACAAACTTCTGGATCTCTGGCCGACCCACACTCTGGGACCAGCGCTTTGCCTGCAGGTAAATGGTGTCCAGCCCCAGGGGATCTTGGCGAATAACTCCATCGATGCCTTCGTCGCCACTACCCCCGGTTAGTTCACCCGCTTCCAACTGGGGGCCACCATAGCCCATTTTTAGCAGCAGATCCAAAACGAGCCTTTCGAAGGCGCTGGGGGATAAGTTCCTTATCCTTTCCAGTAACTCCCCTGTTACCGCGGAGCGGAGCTGTTCAAGAGCTCTATCTATTTGCTCTTCTGGGGGATCAACGGGATCAACCTTCGTCCTTTTCCTGAAATCTTTAAATTCTGGAAACCGCATGAGATAATCGTTGTCTATTCGGTCGGGATTTTCTCTAAGAACTTCCTTACCACGCTCGGTGATGCTTACCCGACCCCGTTCGGGGCTCTGTATTAGCCCGGCCTTTTTCAAATAGGTTCGTGCCCACCACACCCGGTTTTCAAACACGGTTCGCCTACCGCTTGCAATTCTAGCCGCGCGCTCTTCCTCTGTAAGCTTAAACTCGTCAGCTAGTTTTTGAATGAGGTTCGTCATGGAGTGGATTTGCCCATCCGCAAGCTTTAGCAGTAGGGGCTTCATCAAAGTTTGGTAATCAGGTATAGGCATGAGGACCTCCCCGTCTAAGGGCATCTCGATTGTGAAAGATTATAAAGCTTCTGCGAGTTTCCGGAAGATCTCTGGTGGCTCCGGGGCCCTGCCCCCATCCGTCCAGGAGAAGCGAAGGTCCCTGAGAGGACCCTCCCCCACCCCCATCCCCTGGGGGAAGAGGGGCCGCAGGTCCAGGGGTCCGGCCTCCTCCCCGCCGAAGGCCTCTTGGAAGCGGGCCACCTCCTTCTCGTGGCCGAAGTGAAAGGCGTAAAGCCACCACCTCCCTCCCTCCAGGAGGGCAAAGAGGAAGCGGGGATGGGGGGTAAGCTCGGGAAATTCTCCGGTGAAGGGCCTCTTTAGAAAGACGGAGGCCTGCCCCGGCCTCAGGCGAAAGACCACCTCGAGGGCCTTTCCTAACAGGCCAAAACTCCCCACAAAGGGCCGCACCAGGTCGTAACCCTGCACGTTCTTCACCACCACCCCCCCGGCCCGCACCACCCTTCCCTTGGGGGTCTTAAAGGTCAGGCCCAGGACCTCCGCCGGAAAGAAGAAGGTTTGGCCAAAGCCCCCCCGTTCCAAAAGCCCCCCCACCCCTCCAGGGAGCTCCACAGGGGGGAAAGGGGGATAGAGCCGGGTGCCGGAAAGCCTTTCGTAGACGGAAAGAAGCCCGGCCTCCCCAGGGGCCACCAGGTACTGATCGGCGGCGTGGAGTTCCATGGGGTTATGGTAGCGCGGGTGGAGGATTCTGGGACAAAAGAGCCTACCTGACGGGGGCCAGGAAGAGGGCCAGAAGGGCCAGGGCCATGCCCACCGCCACCGCCAGGGGGAAGCTATGGAGGAAGAAGGGATAAAGAAGCCCTGCCAGGGTGCCCCCCAGGTAGAAGGCGGCCACGTAGGTGCCGCTTACCCCCGCTCCCCTTCTTCCTGCAGCTCCTGAGGCCAGGCTTTGAGCGGTGAAGAGGGCGGCCATCAGGAGCACGAATCCCAGAACCAGGCCTGGGGGTGGGAGGAGCAACAGCCCCAGGGCGAGGAGGACCAGGGAGAAGGCCAGGCGAAAGGTGGCCACCGCCCCGAACCGGCGGGCCAGAAGCCCCGAAAGGGCGCTTCCCGGGATGCCGAAGAGGTAGGCCAGGTACACGAGCCCCACCTCGCCTGGGCGGAAGCCCAGCTCCAGAAGGCGGTAGGGGAGGAGGTTGGCCAGGAAGAGGTTCAGGAAAAGGAGGATGGAACCCGCCAGGTACAAGGGAAAGGCGGAAAGGTCGTATTGCGGCCTACCCAGGGTGGGAAGCCCTGCAGGAGCCCGGATGAGGAGAAGACCCAGGAGAAAAGCGGGTAGGGAGAGGAGGAAGAGGGCCTCCCTCACCCCGACGATTTCCGCCAAAAGCCCTGCCAGCACCCGGCCCATGCCCCCGCCTAGAACATTCCCCGCCATGTATACCCCGGCCATCTCCCAGGCCTTTTGGGGGAAGAGAAGGGGAATGAGGGCGATGGCCAAGGTGGGTACGAGGGCAGCCCCAACCCCCTGGAGGATGCGGCAAAGGGTCCAGAGGAGAAGGCTTGGACTAAAGGCCCCGAGCACCCCCCCTAGGCCCACCAAAAGAAGGCCCCCGCCCAACAGGGTGCCTGCCGGCAGGCCCAGGCGGGGTACCCAGGGGGAAAGGAGCACCAGAAGCAAAAGGGGCAGGCCCATGCCTGGACCCGCAGCCCCCGGAGGGGCAGCGAAGAGCTTTTCCAAAAGGGGAAGCAGGGGCACCACCGCGTAGAGGGCGCTGTAAAGGGCTACCCCAGAGAGCACCACCGCCCACCGCATCCCCCTTATCCTATGGGCAGCATGCGCCTTCTTCAGGTGGCCTTACCCCTGCCCCTTCCCCCTATGACCTACCTGCCTCCCCTGGGCCAGGAGGAAGTAGATGGGGAAGAAGCCTTGGGGAAACGGATAGCGGTGCCTTGGCGAGGGGAGGTGCGGGTGGGGGTGGTGGTGGGGGAAGGAGGCAGGCCGAGCCATGCCTTGCGGCACGCCATCGCCTATCTAGACTCGAGGCCCTATTTGCGCCCGGAGGAGATCCTGTTTCTGGAGGAAGCCGCCCGCTACCTCTTTGCTCCCTTGGGCCAGGTGCTTGCCGATTTCCTGCCCCCTTTTCCCGAACTAAGGCACCGGGTGCGCCTCTACCCGGGGGCGGACCCAGCCCTTTTGCCCAAGGGGTTGGAGGGCCTTGTCACCTGGCAGGAGGCTAAGGGATTTGACCCCAAGCTTTTGGATTACCTGCGGGAGGCAGGGGTCTTGCAGGAGGAGGTGGCCTTTAAGGAGGGGAGAAAGGTTCTTGTCCCCCTGGAGAAGCGGCATCCTGACCCTCTTCTGGACGCCGTTTTGCAGGTCCTTTGGACCCTGGGCCAAGCGGAGAGTTTGGCAGCCTTGGCCCGGGCTGCTGGGGTAGGGGTGGGCCGGGTGAAGAGGCTTCTCGCCGAGGGGTATATCGGCTACGGGACTCCTAGGGAGCCTTCCCCTGCGGGCGAGCCCCTAAAGCCCCTCTTCCTTCCGGAAAGGCCCGAAAGGCTCAACGGGGGGAGGCTTGGGGAGAGGATGCGTTTCCTGGCGGGCCTGGTGGCCAAGGGAAGCCACCTGGTGCTCTTTCCCGAGGTAAGCCTTTTGGAACGCTTCCTCCGCCACTTCCCCCAGGCCAGGCCGTACCATGGGGGCCTTTCCCGGGAGGCGCGGGAGGCCCTTTTTCGGCAGCCTGGGGGCTTGATTTTCGCCACCTATGGCGGGCTTCTCCTCCCCTTCACCCCGGATTCCCTGGTGGTGGTGGAAGAGGGAAGCGAAAGCTACAAACTTCCCTCGGGGACTCGCGCCTTTGTGCCTCCCCTGGCGGAGCTCAGGGCGAGGCTTCTGGGAGTGCCCCTCACCTACCTTTCCCTGGTGCCCGCGGTGGAGGTCTTGGAAAAGCCCGGCCTGGCCTTCCCTGTACCCAAGCCAAGGGTTCTCCTGTTGGACTTGAGGAAGGAGAAGGGGTATCCCCTGGTGGGAAGGGCCTGGGCCCTTTTGAGGCAGGTGGAGGAGAAGGGGCGGCAGGCCCTGGTCCTTTCTCCCCGCTTGGGCTATAGCGCCCTCCTCCTCTGCGCCGACTGCGGGTACAAGCCCACCTGCCCCAACTGCGCCCTTCCCTTGCGCTACCACAAGGGGGGCAGGGGGGAGCTGGTCTGCCACCAGTGCGGCCACCGCGAGCCTCCCCCGGTCCTATGCCCGGAGTGCGGTTCCCCCCTCCTCGAGCCCAAGGGACCAGGGCTGGAATGGCTGCAGGAGGAACTAAAGGAGCGCCTTTCCCTACCCGTGTACCGCTACTCCAAAGAGGGGAAGGACGACCTGGGCCCCTTGCTCAAAGGAGAGCCGGGGGTGGTGGTGGGCACCACCGCGTTCCTCCGGGGCCCGGTGCTTCCCGAGCTGGCCTTGGTCCTCCTGCCCTATGCCGATGGCTTCCTCTACGATTCCGATTTCCGCGCCGCCGAGCGGTACCATCGCCTGCTTTGGGCCCTCACCGAGCTGAGGCCGGGGAGAAGGCCCCTTCTGGTCCTGCAGACCTACACGCCCGACCACCCTGTCCACCAGGCGCTTTTGGAGGGAAGCGTGGAGGTCTTTCCCTGGAGGGAAAAAGCCCTGCGGGAGGCCCTGGATTACCCTCCCAAGGTGCGGATGGTGAAGCTGGAGGTGGCCCACCGCAAGGAGGAGCGGGCCCTCGAGGAGGCCTATGGCCTCCTTTCCGCCTTGAAGGGTGTGGCCCGGGAAGGGGAGGTGCTGGGTCCGGCCCCTGCCCCGGTGCCCAGGGTGAAGGGGATGTACGTCTTCCACCTTCTCCTGAAGGGAAGCACGGAGCGGCTTAGGGAGCTTCTTTCCCACCTGGACCGCCGTCGCTTTAAGCTGGACCCCGATCCCCACCGCTTTGTGGGGCTTTTGGAGGATTAGCATGGGTCACGCCACAGCGCACCCCGGTCACGGGCGAAGCTCGTACCTTGAGGCCCGCGCCTGGATAGAGGTGGACCTTAAGGCCCTCGAGGCCAACTGGCTCCTCCTTAAGGCCAAGGCCAGGGGAGAGGTCATCCCGGTCCTCAAGGCCGAGGCCTATGGGCATGGAGCCTTACCCCTGGCCCGGTTCCTCTTCCAAAAGGGGGCCAGGTGGGTGGCGGTGGCCACGGTGAGCGAGGGAAGGACCCTGCGGGAAGGCGGGGTGGATGGGGAGATCCTCCTGTTGGGAAGCCTCCATCCCCTGGAGGCGGAGGAGGTATTGCGCCTTAACCTGCTGCCCACCCTCTCCACCCTCGAGGCAGCCCAGGCCCTGGCGGGTAGGGCCCGGGCCCTGGGCCTAACCCCCAGGGCCCACCTCAAGGTGGACACGGGGATGAACCGGGTGGGCTTTCCCTGGGAGAAGGCCAAGGATGCCCTCCTGGCGGTGGAGGCCTTGGGGATAAGGGTGGAGGGAGTCTACACCCACCTGGCCACCGCCGGGGAGGACGAGGCTTTCGTGGAGGTGCAGAGAAGCCGCTTCCAAAGGGTGCGGGAGGCTTTGGGGGAAGGCTACTTCTACCACCTGGAAAACTCCTACGGGCTTCTGCTGCACGGGGGGGAGAACGTGCGGGTGGGTCTTGCCCTCTATGGCCTCATCCCGGGTTTCAGCCTAAAGCCCATCCTCCGCCTTCTCGCCCGGCCCACCCTGGTGAAGCAGCTGGGGCCGGGGGATCGGGTGGGCTACGGAGGGGAGTACGTGGCCCGGGGTGGGGAGTGGCTCTTGACCTTGCCCGTGGGTTATGCCGACGGTCTTCCCCGGGGGGCGGTGCGCTTCGTGAAGGGTCCCGAAGGAGACCTTTACCCGGTGGCGGGCCGTATCTCCATGGACCAGACCACGGTTCTTTCCCCGGGGCCTTTGTCCCTGGAGGCGGTCTTGGAAGTGCTCTCCCCGGATTTCGGCCCCACGGGGCTTTGCGCCTGGGCCGAGGCCCGGGGGACCATCCCTTACGAGGTAGCGGTGCACCTTTCCCGGAGGCTTCCTCGGGTTTACCGTTATGGCGAGGAGGTGTGGGAGGTTCTAAACTAGACGGGTGCAAGCGGTGCGCCTGTTCCAGGGCTACCTTTGGTACCCCAGGGAGCTTGCCTTGGACCTGAAAACCCTGCTTCCCCAGGAGGTGGAGGGAGCCAGGCTTCTCCTGGACGAGGTGCCGCCCCCCGCGCCCTTCTTTGAGGACGGTACCCCCACCCACACCCAGCGTTTTTACCAGGTTACCCTTCTTCTCCTCACCGAGGAACCTCCCGAGGCCTTGAAGCCCCTGACGGAAACCCTGGCCCCCATCCTTCGGGGGATGCTGGAGGGGCTTCCCAAGGAGGTGGGGTGGCTTCTTCTGGAGGATTTGCGTCCCCTCTAGGGCTTGCGGAGGAGGAAGGCCAGGAGGAGGGAGGCCCCGCCCAGGGCAAAGGCCAGGAGGCTTTCCCTTTTGAGGGCGAATCCCTTGGGCCTTAAGGGCTTCAGGATGCCGGTTTGGTAGGCCTTTACCTGGTCCAAGGGTGCCTCCGCCAAAAGGTCCACCACCGGGGGGCTTCCCGGGGGGGCCCCCAGGGTCCAGGGGCCTCCTTCCGGGCCTGTGGGGCGCAGGTACCAGGAAGCGAAGGGGTCGAAGAGGCCCACGGCCCCGTAGTAGCCGTAAGGCCCGGGGGAAATCCCGGTGTCCACCACCACCCATTCCCCTTCCCGCCACACCCTCGCGGGCGTCCTTTCCCCGGTGGGGGTGCGCTTTTCCCCGCCAAATCCCGTGAGGATATAGGCCACCTCCCAGCCTTGGCCAGGAGGGGTGGAAAGCCCAGGAAGCAAGGCTTCCTCCCCTCCTTCCCCGGTGTCCAACCAGAGGGCCACCGTGGCCAGGCTGAAGCCCAAGGGGCCCCCGAGGGGATTCGGGTAGCGGCTCAGGCGCACCTTCAGGACCAGCCTCCCTTCCCGTTCTTCCCCTGCCAGGGCCAGGAGGTCGGCATAGCCCTCCCCCGCCTCCTGGAACAGGGCTGCCCGGGGATAGAGGTAGGCCAGGCCCTGATCGTCGCCCACGGGGTCCTGGAAGAGAAACAGCATGCCCATCTTTATACCAGGGCCACGAGGGCCCTCACCACCTTTTCCGGGTCGTGCTGGGCCAAGGGGCCCTCCTCCCGGAAATCCCCGGCGATCACCCTCACCCCATCCGCGGCGAAGGGCCTCGGGTCAAAGGCCACGGGAAAACGCCCTTCTGCCGCATACCGCCTTTGGACTTCCTCCGGGATGGGGGCGGTGTGCACCAGGACCACCTCGGGCCTCCTGCCGAGATGGTAGGCGATGGCCTTGTAATGGTCGTAAGCGGTGTAGCCATCGGTTTCCCCCGGCTCGGTCATGAGGTTCACCACGTAGACCAGGGGAGCCCTGGCCTTGGCCATGGCCTCCAGGAGGGGCTTGGGCAGGAAGCTGGGGATGACGCTGGTGTAGAGGCTTCCCGGGCCCAGAACCAGGAGGTCCGCTTGGCGGATGGCTCTAAGGGCTTCCTCCATGACCCGCTGGGGTTCGGGTTCCAGGAAGACCTCCTGGATCCGCCCCCTTTTTTCCCGGATGGCCACCTCGCCCACCACCTCCGAGCCATCGCGGAAGCGGGCTTTAAGCCGCACGGCCTCGGGGGTGGCGGGAAAGACCTGGCCCCTAAGCTGCAGGATGGCGTTGGCCTCGAGGATGGCCTGGGCGAAATCCCTGGCTTCCTGGTTCAGGGTCAAGAGGAAGAGGTTGCCGAAGGTGTGGCCCTTAAATTCTCCTTCCTGGAAGCGGTAGTGCAGGAGCTTGGGAAGGGCGGGGTGGTCGGAAAGCGCCGCCAGGCAGTCCACCAGATCCCCCACCGCCGGCAGGCCGAAAGCTAGCCGGAGCCGGCCTGTGGAGCCCCCGTCGTCGGTCACGGCCACGATGGCGGTGGTGTTGGCCGTGTGCTCCTTTAGGCCCCTAAGCACACGGGAGAGCCCGGTCCCGCCGCCAAAGGCCACCACCTTGGGGCCTTGCTCCAGCCTCCTGCGCACGTAGACCCTTTCCGGCACCGCCTCGGGCTCGGTGAAGGCGGAGAGCATGCTCCGGTTCATGCTCCTTACCCCTCCCACCAAGAGGGCGAGGCCCAAGAGGACGAGGCCCAGAGCCCAGGGCTCCGGGGGTGGGGGAGGGAGGAAGCGGGCGAGCCCGTAGGCCATGAGACCCACCCCTAGGCCTGCCAAAGCGGCGTAGCGCTTGACCCGCATCCCTGGGTGGAGCCAGCGAAGCGGGGGAAAACGCCGGGCAAGCCCTTTGGCTACCCGGTAAAAGCCCAGGGGCTTATTCCTCCTTGTCCACATCCCGGTGGCTCACCTCCACCCGGAACCGGCTGGAGAGCTCTTCGGCAAGCCGCTCGGCCACGGCCACGCTCCGGTGCCTTCCCCCGGTGCAGCCCACGGCCACGGTGTAAAAGGCCCTGCCTTCCTTCTGGGCCCCCTCTGCCGCCAACCCCACCACCGCCAGCAGGGCCCGGTAGTAGGGCTCGTACTCTTCCCGGAACACATAGGCCTGCACCTCCGGGTCAAGCCCCGTCTTGGGCTTGAGGGCGGGGTCGTAGTGGGGGTTGGGTAGGGGGCGCACGTCTAGGACCAGATCCGCCTCCTGGGGCGGGCCCCACTTGAAGCCAAAGGAGATGAGGCGCAAAAGAAAGCCTGCCTCCTCCCCAAGAAAACGCACCAGGGCGTCCTTGAGGGCCCTTGGGGAAAGCTCCGAGGTATCCAGGACCAGGTGGGCCCTGGCCCGTAAAGGACCCAGGATGCGGCGTTCCTCCCCGATCTCCCGCATGAGGTTTCCCGCCCCCAGGGGGTGGACCCTCCGGGTCAGGTTGTAGCGGCGCAGGAGGACCTCGGGGCGGGCCTCGAGGTAGACCACGGTGGGCTTGAGCTGGTCCAGGACCCTTTCCAGGTCCCCGAGGAAGGCCAAGGCCCGGGCGTCCAGCACCACCCCGGCCCGCTCCACCCCTCTTCGGGCCAGTTCCTGCAAGAGGGCTTCCCACAGGCTTGGGGGGAGGTTGTCCACCATGAAGTAGCCCAGGTCCTCAAGGTATCCCTTGGCCGTGGTCTTGCCCGCTCCAGAAAGCCCCGAAAGCACTAGAAACCGCATCCCCTTGACTATACCCGCCTCCTCAGCCAGAGGTTGAAAAGGGAAAGGAGGAAAAGTCCAGGAAGCCCCACCACCCCGATGAGGAGGTCGTGGGTGCGTTCCACCAGAAGGAGGGAGAGGCCCGCTATGGCGTTCAGGGTTCCGTGGAAGAGGGCCGCCGCCAGCACCGAGCCCGCTTTTTCCCGGACCCAGAGGAGCCCAGGGGTCAGGGCCAGGGTGAAAAGGATCATCATGGGAACGCCGAGGAGAGGTTCTCTGGGATAGTTGTGGCCAGCCAGGATAAGGGGAGCATGCCACAGGCCCCACCAGAAGCCGATTTCCAGGCTGGCGGGCCAGAAGCCCCGCTCCTTTAGCTTTTCCCACAGGTACCCCCGCCACAAAAGCTCCTCTCCCAAAGCGGCCAGGAGGTTTACCGTGGCCCCCGCCATCAGGGCGGAGAGGATGAGGACCAGGGGGAGAAACGCAGAGAGGGTTTCCGGGATCGATTGGGCTGTTGCCTGGGGCGTGGGTTGCCGGAGGGCTTCCCATCCTTTCCGGGCACCGAAGGGAAGGCTTAAGGGAATGGAAAGCAGGGTGAGGGCCACGGGGAAGAGCCAGGCGAAAAGCCAGTAGCGGTTGGGCCTTAGGGCAAGGGGGAGACGCACTCCCTCCTTGCGGGCGAAGGAAAGGGCCACCAGGCCGGGAATCCACATGTAGAGGAAGCCAAAGGCCAGATAGGCAAGGCTACCCACCCGCCCGCCCAGCAGGTAAAAGACCAGGAAGGCCACCCAGGAAAGGCCCAGGGTCCAGTAAAGGGCCCTCATGCCTCCTCCTTCCACCTCAGTAAGGGAAGGGGATCTTCCGGGTTTAGAAGGAGGCCGGAGCGGTTTTTGAGCACCAGGAGCACTCCCTCCCCCCGCCTGGCTCCCACGAGGGCCTCCACGGGTAGCCCCTCCAGGCGGAGCCGCTTGCGGTGGTAGCCGGGCATGGAGACCTCCCCCTGAAGGGTCCACCAGGGAAGGGCGAAGGTGAGGAGCCTCACCTCCGCCACCTCTGAGCGGTGGACCGTGCGGCGGCCTAGGGGTTGGTGGACGACGAGCACCGGGCCATTTAGCTCGTAGAAAAGCCTTTGGGGAAACCCCATGAGCCAGTAGAGGAAACCCCCCATCAGGAAGAGGTCCACCAGGAGGATGCCGAGGAGGAGGGGGAGGCTTTCGGGATCCTCCCGGGCAGCCAGGAGGACCACCCCACCCAGGGCCAGAAGGGAAAAGAGGAGCAAGACCAGGAAAAACCGCCTAGGGTTCCCGTCCCTCTTCGGGTGGAGCCTCATCCTTCCACCTCCCCGCCTTCTTGGCGGCTTCCTTGAGGAGGAACTCGATCTGGGCGTTCACGCTCCTCAGCTCGTCCTGGGCCCATTTCTCCAGCACCCGGTAGAGCCTTGGGTCAAGCCTCAAAAGGAAGCGCTTCTTCTCCTTTTCTCTCACCCCACCCCCTTTAGGTGTACAGGGTACCCACGTTCATCACCGGATGGGCCTGGGCCTCGGCCACCAGGGCCACCATGAGGTTGTTCACCATGGCCGCCCGGCGTTCCTCGTCCAGGGCGATCCCCTGGGCCTCGAGGCCCAGGAGGGCTTCCTTCACCATGCCCACCGCTGCCTCCACGATGAGCCTCCTGGCCGCCACCACTGCCAGGGCCTGCTGCCGGCGGAGCATGGCCTGGGCGATCTCCGGAGCGTAGGCCAGGTGGGTGAGACGGGCCTCCAACACCTCCACCCCGGCCACCTTCAGGCGCTCCTGCACCTCGGCCTTGAGCTCCTCGGCGATTTCCTCCGGGTTTCCCCTTAAGGACCTGCCCTCGGCATCGTAGGGGTGGCGGCTCGCCAGCGCCCTGATGGCCGCCTCCGACTGGATGGCCACGAAGCTCTGGTAGTTCTCCACCTGGAAAAGAGCCTTGGCCGTGTCCACCACCCGCCACACCACCACGGCGGCGATCTCTATGGGGTTTCCGTGGGCGTCGTTCACCTTGAGTTTATCGGAGGTGAAGTTGTGGACCCTCAGGGTGACCCGTTTTCGCTGGGCCAGGGGGTTGGCGAAGTGGAAGCCTTCCTCCCGGACGCTACCCACGTACCGCCCCAGGAAGACCAGGGCCACCGCCTCGTTGGGTTGCACGGTGAAAAGCCCCGCCGCTAAAAGCCCCGAGGCCAGAAGGGCGGAGATGAGGTGCCAGAGGTAGAAAAGCTCCTTCTCGCCCACCAACCGATACCCTGCCCAGCCCAGCCAGAGGAGGGCCAGGAGGAGAGCCAAAAGGGCCAGAAAGCCGTTTTGCCGCCACGCCGCAGTTTCCTTTACCTCGCGCATGCTGCCTCCCTTTAGTTCCTGAAGACCACCTCTTCCCGGGAAAAAACCCGGACCGCCACCAGGAGGGCAAGCCCGGCGTAGACCAGGGTGGAACCCCAGGTGAGGCCCGCCTGCAGGGGGCTTGCGCTTCCCTTCAGGAGGGCGTCCATGAGGAGGGCCACGTTGAAGAGGGGCACCAGGTGGTGCCAGGTTTGCAGTTCAAAGAAGCCCCGAAACTGGAGGAAGATGAGGGGGAGCAAGACGAGAAGCTGGAGGGGGGCCATGTAGCTCTGGGCTTCCTTGAAGCTTCGGGCGAAAAGCCCCAGGCTTACCATCACCGCCCCCATGAAGAGGGCTAAAAGGAAGGCGGAGAGGAAAAGAGCTAGGAAGCCAGTTCCATCCAATGCCAGCCTCCCCCCTAGCTCCAGGATCTGGCCGCTTTCCGTGAGGAGGCCACCACCAAACGTTGCCGCCATGGTGCTGCCGAGGGCCAGCCCTAAAAGCCCTGATGTCCCGGAGAGAAGAGCCATGGCCACTGTAGCCAAGGTCTTGCCCATGGCCAAGTGCAAAAGGGGTACCGGAGCCACGAGGAGGGCCTCGAGGGTCCCCTTCTCCTTCTCCCCCGCGGTGGCGTCCACCGCCACCACCTGCCCCCCTGTGAGGACGAAGACCACCAGGAAGAAAGGAAGGAGGAAGCCCAGAAGCCCCCCGGCCTTCTCCCGCTCGGTGGAGGTGTCCACCACCTCCACCTGGAAGGGAGTGAGGACCTGGTGGGGGATTCCCCTCTGGGCCAGGGCCTCGGCCACCTTGGCCTCCTTAAGGGCTTGCAGGGCCCCTTGCACCTTGCTCACCGCCACCTGCCCCTCCGTAAGCCCCCCTGCCAGGCGGCCATAGACCCGGTACACCCCCTGCTCGTAGCGGACGCCCACGGGATACTTCCCCTCCCGCACGGCTCCCTCGGGGTCGGGGTGGGCTTTGGGGGAGAGTCCGGCCTGCTCCAGGGCGCGGAGGGCTTCTTCGGGCAGGTTCAGGACCGCCACCTCCTGCTTCCTCTCCTGGGCGCCCTGCAGGAGCCTTTGGAGGACCAGGCTGGGCCCGAACATGAAAATGGGCATGAGCAGCACAGGAAGGATCAGGGTAGAGAAGACCAGCTTGCGATCGCGGAAGACCTGTACCAGCTCCTTCCAGAAGATGCGGTAGATATCCCTCATGCGGCCTCCTTCACCCTGCGCACGAACGCTTCCTCCAGGCTTCCCTCCCCCAGGGCCAGGGCTTCCTCCTTGCTTCCCTCATAGACCAGCCGGCCCTGGTGCAAAAAGCCCACCCGGTCCGCCACCTCCTCCGCCTCGCTCATCACGTGGGTGGAGTAGATGATGGCGTTGCCCAGCTGGCGGTAGGCCTTGACGAAGTCCAGAAGAGCCCTGCGGGCGAACACGTCCAGCCCGGCCGTGGCCTCGTCCAGAAGGAGGACGGGAGGGCGGTGGAGGATGGCCCGGGCGATGACCACCTTCTGACGCATGCCGGTGGACATCTCCATGACCCTTCGCTCCAGGGTTTCCTCCATCTCCAAAAGGTCCGCTACCCAGTCCAGGGCCTCCTGGAAGGCCTGGCCCTCGAGGCCGTAAAACCCGGCGAAGAACCGGAGTACCTCCCGCCCCGTGAGGCGGTCGTACACCCGCATGCCTCCGTTAACCAGGCCCAGGCGCCGGCGCACCTCGAGGGGGTCTTGGACCACATCGAACCCCGCCACCCTGATCCTGCCCTGGGTGGGGCGGATCAGGGTGGAGAGAACCCGCAAGGTGGTGGTCTTCCCAGCCCCGTTGGGGCCCAGTAGGGCATAGACCTCCCCGGGGGCCACCTGGAAGGTGAGGTCCTGCACGGCCAGGCGCTGGCCGTAGGCCTTGGTGAGACCGGTGACTTCAATCATATATCTAAGTGATATCATGCCACCCTATCCGGGTCAAGGGCCATAATGGATTTGCATGAAGGCCATGACCTTCTGGGTCAAGCCGCAAAGCTCCATTGAGGCCCTGCCCGAGGCCAGGGACCTGGTGCGGGACCTCTTGGAGCTTTTCTATGAGTACTTTCCCGAGTACGAGGGATGCCTGGGGTTTTCCCAGTCTCCGAGAAGGCCCCGCTACCTTTTCCTTTACATGGAGGGTCCTTGCGGAGGGCTTCTTCCCTCAGCCGCCTTGTTCCTGAAGGATCTTCTGGAAACCGCCTTCCCCGGGGCCGAGGTGAGGGTTTACGGCAAGCCCTGGCCCTAGCGCCTTTTCTTCACCAGCCACGCCTCTTCCCGCACCCCTTCCCGGGTGTTCACCACCCGGGCCAGGACGAAGAGGAGGTCGGAAAGGCGGTTGAGGTAGCGGATGGCCTCGGGGTTCACGGGTTCCTCCCGGCTTAAGGCCACCACCTTGCGCTCCGCCCGGCGCACCACGGTTCGGGCCAGGTGCAAGGCTGCCGCCGCCGGATGCCCTCCCGGGAGGATAAAGCCCTGGAAGGGAGGGCTTTCCTCCATGTAGCGGTCGATGGCCTGCTCCAGCCCCTCCACGTCCTGGGCGTCCATGCGGGCGATGTTCTTCTCGTAGGGGCTCCCCATGCGGGTGGCTAGGTCGGCCCCCAGGTCAAAGAGGGCGTTTTGGATGCGCTCCAGGAGGTCGTGCAGGTCCAGGTGTTCCCGGGGAAGGAGGCTTCGCGCCAGGCCCAAGGCGGAGTTGGCCTCGTCCACGGTGCCATAGGCCTCCACCCGGGGATGGGCCTTCGCCACCCGCTCGGCCCCGTAAAGGCCGGTTTCCCCTGTGTCCCCGGTCTTGGTGTAGATCTTCATGGCCCCATTGTAGGGCTTTCCTGAAAAAACGTTCCCCCTGGTTTCCCCAGGGGGCTTTGGCGGGCCCGAGAGGATTCGAACCCCTGACCTGCTGATCCGTAGTCAGCCGCTCTATCCAGCTGAGCTACGGGCCCAAGCCGACCCTCAAGGTAGCATGGGAAAGCCCCCCTTGTCAATAATGGGGTTGGTGCGGGATAGGCGTCTAGAAGCCCATCTTCTTGCCCTACTCCGGGAGGCTAAGACCCTCGAGGATCTCCATGCCCAGCTTCAATCCCTCCGTCCCGGGCTTAGGAAGGCCACCCTCTTCGCCCTCCTGGTGCGGCTTAGGCGGGAGGGAAAGGTGGTCTTTCGCCAGGGACGCTTCGTAGCAGGGAAAGCGGAGGATTCAAACGTTTAGTCCGTTGGAAGGCTGGATTCCAAAGGCACCTCCAGGAACAGGATCCTCCGGGGCAAACCGCGCTTCCCCTGCTCAGCGTCAGAGGCTCAGGGTGGTGCGGGTGCCATCCGCGGCCGCGTGGGGGATGCTATCCTGGGCCTTAATGCGGCCGGGACTCGAGGCCAAGCGGCTGGTCATCAAAGTGGGAAGCGCCGTGTTGGCGGGGCCCCAAGGGTTGGAGCAGGGGGTGATGCAGGAGATTGCCCGCCAGGTTCTGGCCCTGCGCCAGGAGGGGCGGGAAGTGGTTCTGGTTTCCTCGGGGGCGGTGGCGGCGGGGATGGCGGCCTTGGGCCTGCCCCGCCCCCAGGACATGCCAGCCAAGCAGGCCCTGGCCGCCATCGGCCAGCCCCTCCTCATGGCCCGTTGGCGGGAGGCCTTCGCCCCCGCCCCGGTGGCCCAGGTGCTTCTCACCGCCGAGGATCTGGCGAGCCGCGGGCGCTACCTGAACGCCAAGGCCACCCTGCAGGCCCTTTTGCGCCTGAAGGCAGTTCCCATCATCAACGAGAACGATACGGTGGCCTTCCAGGAGATCCGCTTCGGGGACAACGACCAGCTTTCCGCCCGGGTGGCGGCCTTGGTGGAGGCAGGGCTTTTGCTCCTCCTTTCCGACGTGGACGCCCTCTATGAGGATGACCCCAAGAAGAACCCCAGCGCCCGCCCTATCCCGGAGGTGGAACGGGTGGAGGCCGTGCTGGCCCATGCTGGGGAGGGGAATCCCTTGGGAAGCGGGGGGATGCGTTCCAAGCTGCTCGCCGCCCGCATCGCCGGAAGGGTGGGGATACCCACCCTCCTTCTGCCGGGGAGAAGGCCAGGGGCGATCCTCGAGGCTCTGGCAGGAGCTCCCTTGGGAACGTACTTCCACGCCAGAAGGCGGTACCGGGGCCAAAGGGCCTGGCTTTACAGCCTCCTTCGGCCCAAGGGGGAGCTGGTGCTGGACGCCGGGGCGGTGAGGGCTTTAAGGGAGAGGGGAGCAAGCCTCCTGCCCGCCGGCATCAAGGCGGTGCGGGGGCGGTTCGGTCGGGGAGAGGCGGTGCGCCTCCTCACCGAGGCAGGGGAAGAGGTGGGGGTGGGCCTGGCCAACTACGCCGCCGAGGAGATCGAGCGCATCAAGGGGCACAAAAGCGCCGAGATCGAGGCTCTGCTGGGCTATCGCTACACGGAGGAGGTGGTTCACCGGGACCACCTGGCCTTGAAGGAGGAGGCATGAGGGAGTTGGCTGCTTCCCAAAGGGAACATCTTGAGAAAACGCTGAGGGAACTGGCGGAGGGGGCTCGGGCCCGGCTTCCTGAGATCGCCAAGGGAAACCGGGACGGGGCTCTTCTGGCCATGGCCCGCCTCTTGGAGGAGGCCTGGCCGGAGGTGCTAAAGGCCAACCAAGAAGACCTCAAGGAGGCGGAAGAGGCGGGGCTATCCCGGGCCAAGCTGGACCGCCTGGCCCTCAAGGACAAGGACCTTAGGAGCCTCACCGAGGGTCTTCGTCAGATTGCCGCTCTCCCGGATCCCTTAGGAAGGATTGAGGGGCTTAGCAAGAGGCCCAACGGCCTTAGGGTGGGAAGGATGCGGATCCCCTTGGGCCTCATCGGCTTTATCTACGAGGCCCGGCCCGGGGCCACGGTGGAGGCGGTTTCCGTGGCCTTAAAGGCGGGAAACGCCATGCTCCTCAGGGGAGGGAAGGAGGCTTTCCGTTCTAACCAGGCCCTGGTTTCCCTGTGGCACCGGGCCTTGAGGGAGGCCGGGCTTCCTGTGGAGGCGGTGAGCCTGGTGCCCACCACCGAGCGAGAGGCCATCCTGGCCATGTGCCGCCTGGAGTTATTGGACCTCCTCATTCCCCGGGGTGGGGAGGAGCTCATCCGTCTGGTGCAACAGGAGGCCCGGGTGCCGGTCCTGGCCCATGCCAAGGGGGTGAATCACCTCTACGTGGACGAGAGGGCGGACCTGGATATGGCTCTCCGCCTGGTCGTTAACGGTAAGACCCAGCGGCCTGCCGTGTGCAATGCCCTCGAGGCCGTGTTGGTGCACGAGAGGGTGGCCGAGGTCTTTCTTCCCATGCTGGAAAAGGCCATGCGGGAAAGGGGAGTGGAGCTCAGGGCCTGCCCCAAAGCCCTACCCTTCCTGAAGGAGGCGGTGCCCGCTCAGGAGGAGGAGTGGGACCGGGAGTATCTGGACTTGATCCTGAGGGTGAAGGTGGTTTCCGGCCTGGAGGAAGCCCTGGAACACATCGCCCGCTACGGCTCCCGCCACACCGAGGCCATCTGCACGGAGGATCCCAAGGCTGCCTGGCGGTTTTTGGAGGAGGTGGACGCCAGCCTGGTCCTATGGAATGCCTCCACCCGCTTCAACGATGGCTTCCAGCTGGGCCTGGGGGCGGAGATCGGCATCAGCACCTCCAAGCTCCACGCCTACGGCCCCATGGGGCCCATGGAGCTCACCACCACCAAGTGGGTGGCCCTGGGGGAGGGGCAGGAGCGGGAATAGGTGCCCCCTAGGGGAGGGTGTCCGCCGGGGGAGCGGGTAGGAAAGGGGAGCCCGTGTTGCACAAGGCGTTACGCCTCTACACCCAGGCCCATGTGCCCTTCTTCGCCGCTGCCTTGGCCTACTACGCCCTTCTTTCCCTCATGCCCCTTCTCTTTCTCCTGGTGGGGGTCTTTGGCCTTTTCCTCTCGGGAAGCGAGGCTCTGAGAGAGGGTTTTTTGGAGGGAGTGGAAACCTTGGCCGAGGGTCTTTTCCCGGCCCGGCCCGAGCTGGTCCAGGACCTTCTCCGCTTCCTCACCCGGGGGGCCTTTCCCCTCACCCTGGTGAGCGCCCTCTTCCTCCTTTGGTCGGGAAGCAATTTCTTCGCCGCCCTAAGCTACGCCCTGGGGCTCATCTTTGGCCGTCCCCCGGGTTTTCGCCACCGCCTTTTGGGCCTCCTCATGCCGATGGTCTTGGGCCTTGCCCTCATTCTCCTTGCCCTTTTGGGCTTGGTCCTGGGGTTTCTCCTCCGCTTCCTTCCCCCGGAGTGGCGGGGGGCCTTGGGGCCCCTGGAGGCTTTTTTACCCCTCTTCCTGGCCTTTTTGCTCTTTCTCCTCACCTACGCCTTTTTCCGCGGTCTCAAAGGGTTTCGCCACCTGGTGCCCTTGAGCGTGGGGGCAGGGGTGGCGGCCCTTCTCTTCGAGGGGGTGCGGCTTGGGCTTCCCAAGCTCCTTCCCCGCTCCCAGTACGAGCTTCTCTACGGCCCCCTGGCGGGGTTTGTCCTGGCGCTACTCGGCCTATACCTCGTGCTTTGGGTCTTCCTCCTGGGGGCGGTGGTGGCGAGGGCGGTGGAGGACTAGGGTGCCCCACGCTTTTTTGCCGGGTTGCAGTATCATGTTCCCATGAGTCCGGCCAGGCTAATCCCCTAAAGCGGGAAGGGGCCTGGCCGTCCCCTTCCCCTTGGGGAAGGGGTTTTTTGGGAGGAGGCCCGGCATGGAGAAGTACAACCCGCACGCCATAGAGCCCAAGTGGCAACGCTTCTGGAAGGAAAAGGGCTTCATGAAGGCCAAGGAAGTCCCGGGAAGGAAGGGGAAGCAGTACGTGCTGGTCATGTTCCCCTACCCCTCCGGGGACCTGCACATGGGCCACCTGAAGAACTACACCATGGGGGACGTCCTGGCCCGCTTCCGCAAGGTGCAGGGGTATGAGGTCCTCCATCCCATGGGCTGGGATGCCTTTGGCCTGCCCGCGGAAAACGCCGCTTTGAAGTTCGGCCTCCACCCCAGGGACTGGACCTACGAGAACATCCGCCAGGCCAAGGAGAGCCTCGAGCTCATGGGCATCCTCTACGACTGGGACCGGGAGGTGACCACCTGCGAGCCCGACTACTACCGCTTCAACCAGTGGATCTTCCTGAAGATGTGGGAAAAGGGCCTGGCCTACCGGGCCAAGGGCCTGGTGAACTGGTGCCCCAAGTGCCAGACGGTCCTGGCCAACGAGCAGGTGGTGGAGGGCCGCTGCTGGCGGCACGAGGACACTCCGGTGGAGAAGCGGGAGCTGGAGCAGTGGTACCTGCGCATCACCGCCTATGCGGAAAGGCTTCTTAAGGACCTCGAGGGCCTGAACTGGCCGGAAAAGGTGAAGGCCATGCAGCGGGCCTGGATCGGCCGGTCGGAGGGGGCGGAGATCGAGTTCCCCGTGGAGGGCCTAGGGGAGACCGTCACCGTCTTCACCACCCGGCCCGACACCCTTTTTGGGGCCACCTTCATGGTCCTGGCCCCGGAGCACCCCCTCACCTTAAGGCTCGCCTCTCCCGAAAGGCGGGCCGAGGTGGAGGCCTATGTGGAGGCTGCCAAGCGGAAGACGGAGATCGAGCGCCAGGCGGAAGGCCGGGAGAAAACGGGGGTTTTTCTCGGGGCCTACGCCATAAACCCCGCCACCGGGGAGAAGATCCCCATCTGGACTGCGGATTACGTGCTTTATGGCTACGGCACTGGGGCCATCATGGGGGTGCCCGGGCATGACCAGAGGGACTTTGAGTTCGCCAAGAAGTTCGGCCTTCCCATAAGGAAGGTGATCGAGCGCCCGGGTGAGCCCTTACCCGAGCCCCTGGAGGCCGCCTACGAGGAGCCTGGCATCATGGTGAACTCGGGGCCCTTTGACGGCACCCCCAGCGAGGAGGGCAAGAAGAAGGTGGTGGCCTGGCTGGAGGAGAGGGGCCTGGGAAGGGCTAAGGTTACCTACCGCCTCCGGGACTGGCTCATCAGCCGCCAGCGCTACTGGGGCACCCCCATTCCCATGGTCCACTGCGAAGCCTGCGGGGTGGTGCCGGTTCCCGAGGAGGAGCTTCCCGTCCTCCTCCCCGACCTCAAGGACATCGAGGACATCCGGCCCAAGGGGAAAAGCCCCCTGGAGGCCCACCCCGAGTTCTACGAGACCACCTGCCCCAAATGCGGTGGCCCCGCCAAGCGGGACACCGACACCATGGACACCTTCGTGGACTCCAGCTGGTACTACCTGCGTTACACCGACCCCAAGAACGAAACGCTTCCCTTTGACCCCACGAAGGCGGACTTCTGGATGCCGGTGGACCAGTACATTGGCGGGGTGGAGCACGCCGTGCTTCACCTCCTCTACAGCCGCTTCTTCACCAAGTTCCTCCACGATCTGGGATTGGTGAAGGTGGAGGAGCCCTTCCAGGGGCTTTTCACCCAGGGCATGGTCCTGGCCTGGACGGACTTCGGCCCCGTGGAGGTGGAGGGGGATAGGGTGCGCCTGCCCGAGCCCACCCGCATCCGCCTGGAGATCCCGGAGAGGGAGCTTTCCCTGGAGGAGGTGCGGAAGATGGGGGCGGAGCTCAGGCCCCACGAGGACGGTACCCTTCACTTCTGGAAGCCCGCGGTGATGAGCAAGTCCAAGGGCAACGGGGTCATGGTGGGGCCCTTCGTGAAGGAGGAAGGGGCGGATATCGCCCGCATCACCATCCTCTTCGCCGCACCCCCCGAAAACGAGATGGTCTGGACCGAGGAGGGGGTGCAGGGGGCCTGGCGCTTCCTGAACCGCATATGGCGCCGGGTGGCGGAGGACCGGGAGGCCCTTTTGGCCACCTCGGGCCAGTTTGCCGCCGAGGCCCTGGAGGGTCCGGACCGGGAGCTTTACCGGAAGCTCCACGCCACCCTCAAGAAGGTCACGGAGGACCTCGAGGCCCTGCGCTTCAACACCGCCATCGCCGCCCTGATGGAGCTCTTGAACGCCCTCTACGAGTACCGTAAGGTGCGGCCCGTGACCCCCGTCTACCGCACCGCCATCCGCTACTACCTGCAGATGCTCTTCCCCTTCGCCCCCCACATCGCCGAGGAGCTATGGCACTGGTTCTGGCCGGATAGCCTCTTTGAAGCCGGCTGGCCGGAGCTGGACGAAAAGGCTCTGGAAAAGGATGTGGTGGAGGTGGCGGTGCAGGTGAACGGGAGGGTGCGGGGAACCATCCAGATTCCCAAGGACGCCCCCCTGGAGGTGGCCAGGGCCGAGGCCCTCAAGGTGAGAAACGTCCAGGCCCACGTGGAGGGCAAGGCCATCGTGAAGGAAATCTACGTCCCCGGCAAGATCCTCAACCTGGTAGTGCGGGGATAGGGAAGAGAAGCCGGGTGGGTACCACCCTGGCCACCTCCTCCCCCACGGGGGTGAGGAAAAGCCCCTCGTCCCCCGCCCAGGCTAGAAGCCGCCCGTAGCCCAGGAGGAACCCTTCCTCGTCCAGGAGCCCGTAAAGCCGGTGGGGCTCGGGGGGCACCATAAGGTATGCGGGCACGCGACCGAGGGGAAGGGGGCGGGGCCTGGCCCCCTGGAAGTGGGCAAAAAGCCTTTCCAGGCGGTTTTTCCGCCTCTCGGCCGGGGTTTTCCTGCGGACCCCCTGAAGGGGCGGGGCCAGGCGCGCCCTTAGGTCCTTGCGCCAGGAAAGGGCCTGGTAAAGTTCCTCCCACCCCAGGACCAGGACCTCGGCGGGCACCAGGGCCTCTATCTGTAAGAGCCGAAACCCGGGGTCCAGGTAGCCATCCGTGTCGGCTACGGTGGGGCTTCCTTTGGGGATGAGGCGGGCTAAGCGCAGGGCCCCCACCACCGCCTGCGCCTCCATCCCTCTAGGGGACAGGGCCCCCAGAAGGTAGCGGCGTAGGGGGGTGAGGGTTCCTTCCCGGTAGTGGAAGAGGGTGAAGGCCCCGGGCAGGGCTCCCTGCCCCGGGTCCAGGTCCAGGAGGTAGGCTTCCTTGGCCTTTTCCAGAAGCCTTAAGGCCAGGGTGGACTTGCCGGTATCCGTGGGGCCAGCCAGGAGGAGCATCCCCCTTGAAACTACCCCATGCCCCGGGATCCCGGGGGTCTGTAGGATAACGTATTTTTGCCATGTCGCAAGAAAGTGTTATACTATGCCCACCATGGGGCTCTGGTTTGAGGAAAGCCAGGAGGAGCGGGCAGTCTTGGGGCCCTTCCGCGAGTTTCTGAAGGCGGAGGTGGCCCCGGGGGCGGCGGAGAGGGACCGCACGGGGGCCTTTCCCTTTGAGCTGGTGAGGAAGCTCGCCCAGTTCGGCGTCTTCGGGGCCACGGTGCCCGAGGCCTATGGCGGGGCGGGGCTTAAAAGCCGGCTTTTCGCCCGTATGGTGGAGGAGATCGCCTATTACGACGGGGCCTTGGCCCTCACCGTGGCCAGCCACAACTCCTTGGCCACGGGGCATATCCTCCTTGCGGGGGACGAAAGGCAGAAGGAAACCTTCCTGCCCAAGCTGGCCTCGGGGGAGGCCCTGGGGGCCTGGGGGCTTACGGAGCCGGGGTCGGGTTCGGATGCCGCTGCCCTTAAAACCCGGGCCGAGCCGGTGTCCGGGGGATATGTGCTCAATGGCACCAAGCAGTTCATCACCCAGGGGAGCGTGGCCGGGGTCTACGTGATCGTGGCCCGCACCGACCCGGCTCCAAGCCCGGAGAGGAAGCACCTGGGCATCTCCGCCTTCGCCTTTTTCCGTCCGGAAAAGGGTCTTCGCATCGGCCGCAAGGAGGAGAAGCTGGGCCTGAACGCCTCGGACACCGCCCAGCTGGTCCTCGAGGACCTCTTCGTGCCCGAGGACAGCCTTTTGGGGGAGAGGGGCAAGGGGTTTTACGATGTGCTCAAGGTGCTGGATGGGGGCAGGATCGGCATCGCCGCCATGGCGGTGGGCCTGGGAAGGGCGGCCTTGGACTACGCCCTCCGCTACGCCAAACAAAGGGAGGCCTTCGGCAGGCCTATTGCCGAGTACCAGGGGGTTTCCTTCAAGCTGGCGGAGGCAGCCACGGAGCTGGAGGCGGCAAGGCTTCTTTACCTGAAGGCGGCGGAGCTTAAGGACGCGGGAAGGCCCTATACCCTTGAGGCCGCCCAGGCCAAGCTCTTCGCCAGCGAGGTGGCGGTGAAGGCCTGCGACGAGGCCATCCAGGTCCTGGGGGGGTACGGGTACATCAAGGACTACCCCGTGGAGCGCTACTGGCGCGACGCCCGCCTGACCCGCATCGGGGAGGGTACCAGCGAGATCCTGAAGCTGGTCATTGCCCGGCGCCTTCTAGAGTCGGTGTGAAGGTGAGGGCCTTGGGGGCCTTTAAGGCCAGCTGGCCGCAGGCTGCCCCTACGTCCTGCCCTCGGCTGAAGCGGATGGAGGTGGGAATTCCCAGGCGCCTCAGCTCCTCCGCGAAGGCCAGAATGCCCGCTTTGGGAGTACCTTTCACCGGGGCACCTTCCCAGGGGTTAAAGGGAATCAGGTTCACGTGGGCGCTTATGCCCTTAAGGAGCTTGGCGAGAAGCCGGGCCTGCCAGGGATGGTCGTTTAAACCCTTCAGGAGGGTGTACTCAAAGGTGACCCGCCTTTTGGTCCTGGCGTAGTAGTGGCGCACCGCCTCGAGGATCTCCCCCACGGAGTAGCGGTGAGCGGTGGGGATGATCTTCCTGCGGGTCTCGTCGTCGGGGGCATGGAGGGAAAGGGCAAGGCGCACCCCAAGGTCCTCCTCCGCCAGGCGGTAGATGCCCTTGGGAATGCCCACGGTGGAGAGGGTGATGCGCCTTGGGCTCATGGCCAGGCCCTTGGGATGGAGCATGATGCGGATGGCCTTAAGCACGTTGCCCAGGTTCAGGAGGGGCTCCCCCATGCCCATGAGGACCACGTTTCGGATATCCCTGGGGGAGATACCCTGGTGGTGGGCGATGGCCAGGAGCTGGGAAAGGATCTCCGCCGCGGTGAGGTTGCGGCCAAAGCCCAAGGCCCCGGTGGCGCAGAAGGTGCACCCCGCGGGGCAGCCCACCATGCTGGAGAGGCAGACAGTCTTGCGGTTCTCGTAGGGCATGTAGACGGCTTCCGTCTTCCTTCCGTCCAGCAGGGTGAAGAGGTACTTGACGCTTCCGTCCCGGCTTGGGTAGGCCTCCACCAGGGCAAACTCGGAGATGCGCCACTCCCCGGCCAGGGCTTCCCGGAGGCTCTTGGGCAGGTCGGTCATCTCGGAGAAGTCCATGGCCCCCCGGGCGTAGAGCCAGTGGGCGATCTGGGCCTTGCGGTAGCCCTCGCCGGGAAGCTCTTCGGGGAGGAGTTCCAGGATGGGTTTCATGCCACGCCCTCGTAGATTTCCTCAAGCTTCAAGGTCCCCTCCGGGCAGGGGAGGATAAGGAGTTCCTCCAGCCTTTCCTCCCGAAAGCCCGAAGGGGTTTTGCGGTAAAGGACGCCTCCCGGCCTGGCCCCCTCCAGGAGGAGATAGGCCTGGAGACTGGGGAGCCTAAGGTAATGCGAAAGCTTTTCCCGCCGGTCCTGGGCCTCGGTACCGGGGGAGAGAACCTCCACCACCAGGCAAGGGGCGGTTTCGTAGAGGGGATGGGCCTTGGGGCCGCAGACCACCATGACATCTGGGTAGTAGAAGGTGTCCTCGGAAACCTTAAGCCGGGCGGTTTCGCTGTAGACCCGGCATCCTTGGGCCCGGGCCAAGGGTTTTAGGAGGGCCACCAGGTTGGTGACGATGAGGTTGTGGTCCAGGCTGGCCCCGGCCATGGCATAAGGGATGCCCCCTACCAGCTCGTGGCGCACGGGGCTGGCCTCTTCCAGGGCCAGGTATTCCTCTTCCGTTAGCGGGCGCAAGGACCGCTCGGTCATCGTCCTATTGTAAGGCTTTCGCCGGGGTTTTTCAGCGTAGCCGCCCGTAGCCCAGACCTAGCCCCAGGAGGAGAAGGAGAAGCCCCAAGGGCCTGGGCCGGGCAAGGAGCCCCAGGAAGCCCCCGAAGAGGAGGAGGCCCAGGCCCACCCGCCTGCGCCCGTGCCGGTAGGCCCGGCCCGAGAGGAAGCCCAGAAGGAGGGGCAAAGCCCAGAGGACCAAGAGGAGGAGGCCCAGGAGGAAGGAAAAAGAGGCCATGGCTTGGGGCCCTAGAGGCGGTGCTCCTCTGGGGCGAAACCCTCCACCCAGAAGCTACCGTCCGGCCGGTGCTCCTTCTTCCAGACGGGGAGGATCTGCTTCACCCGGTCGATGGCGTACTGGCAGGCGGCGAAGGCCTCGGGGCGGTGCCGGGCTGAAACCACGATGGCGATGGAGGCCTCCCCGGGGTTCACCCGGCCCAGGCGGTGCCAGAGGGCCACCCGGCCCAGGGGCCAGCGGGAGCGCATCTCCCCGATGATCTCCGCCATGACCTTTTCCGCCATGCCGGGATAGGCCTCGTACTCCAAAAAGGCCACCTCCTCCCCCCGGTTGGGGCTTCGGGTGGTGCCCAGGAAGCTCACCACCGCCCCATACTCGGGGGCGGTGGCCCAGTCCACCAGGGCCTTCAGGTCCAGGGGTTCATGGGTGAGGCCGTAGGAGTCCTGTCCTCCCGAGACCGGGGGCAGAAAGGCCACCTCGTCCCCCTCCTTTAGGGGGGTTTCCCCTTGGGCCAGGGCCTGGTTCACCGCCGCCATGCCGCCCTCCAGCCTTAGGCTGGGGAAACGCTTCTCCAGGGCTTCTTTAGCATGTAGTACCCGGGCTCCTTCGGGCAGCTCCAGGAAGAGGCGGTCCGTGCCCGCCTGTTCCCGGTAAAGGGCGAAGAGCCGCACTTCAACCCGCATGCTGCCCAGTATAGACCCGGCTGAGGCTCGAGGCCACGGAGAGGGCCTCGAGGTAGCGCATGCGCATGGGTCCCAGGAGCACCAGCTCCCCCAGCCACTCCCCCCGGGCGAAGCCCGCCTGCACCTGAGCCAAGCCCTCCACCTCCCCCACCCGCACGTCCACCCGGCCGGGAGGGGTCAGGACTGCCTCATCCCCCCCGGCTTCATAAAGGGCCACCAGGCGCTCTAGAAAGCCAGGGTCCTTGGCCTCCGGTTCCTTTAAGGCCTCGGCCAGCCCCTCCCGGTAGACGAGGGAGAGGCCTGCGGAAAGGGCCCGGGAGAGATGGGCGAAAAGTTCCTCGAGGCCCCTGGGAGCCGGGGGCAAGGCGGTAAAGGGTCCGGAGAGGGCCTCCTCTGCCTGTCTTAGGCGCTCCGGCGAGAGGGTGAGGGGAAGGCGGGCCTCCTTCACCCTTCCCCCTTCCAGGACGAAAACCGCCAGGGTGCCTTCCGGCAGGGGGGAGAGGTGGACCTGGAGCACCTTGGGAGAGTTCCTGGGCCTCAAGCGCAAAAGGGCAGGGTACCCGGAAAGCCCCACCGCCATCTTCACCAAGAAGGCCTCGGGTTCCCTGGCCCCCTCCAGGGCCCGCTGGAGCCGCTCCTGGGTGGCCTCGGGAAGGGGTTTTGGGGGGAGGAGGGAAAGGGAGTACTGGCGGAAGGCCTGCCGGGTGGGGACCCTTCCGGCGGAGGCGTGGGGCTTGGAGAGGTAGCCCATCTCCTCGAGGGCGATGAGCTCATACCGGGCCAGGGCAGGGGATAGCCCCAGGCCCTCGGCCAGCCTCGCCGAGGGCACAGGGGCTTTGGTCTTGATGTATTCCTCCACTAGGAGGTAAAGGATGGCCCGCTGCCTGGCCGTCACATCTTTATTGTACCGGGGTCACGGCAGCCTCGTCCTCCTCCCCGGTGCGGATCCGGTAGACCTTCTCCACCGGCAAAACGAAGATCTTTCCGTCCCCCACCTCCCCGGTGCGGGCGGCTTTGAGGATGGCCTCCACCGTGGGCCTTACGAAGGGCTCGGACACCCCGATCTCCAGGCGGATCTTTTCGTGCAGGGCCATCTTCACCGTGGTGCCCCGGTAGGTTTCCACCCTTTCCGTTTCCCCCCCGTGCCCCTGGATCCTGCTGATGGACAGCCCCCGCACCTCCGCCCTGAAGAGGGCTTCCAGGACGTCCTGGAGCTTCTCCGGCCGGATGATGGCCACGATGAGCTTCATGCTTTACCTCCTGCGGGCTTGAGGGCAGGGGGGCTGGCCTCGGAGAGCACCAGGATGGCCCCCTCGCCTTCCACGTAGGCTTCCTCCCCGTGCTGGGTCACGTCCAGGCCCAGCCCTTCCTCCTTGGGGCTCGCCCGCAAGGGGGTAAGGAGGTTCGTGAGCTTAAGGAGGAGGAAGGTGCCGAGGGCAGAGTAGGCCACCGCCACCCCCACCGCCAAAGCTTGGATGGCGAGCTGCATGGGGTTGCCGAAGAGGAAGCCGTCTGCTACTCCGTTCCAGGTCTTCTCCGCCAGAAGGCCAGTGAGGAGGGCGCCGGTGATGCCCGCAATCCCGTGGGCGCCGAATACGTCCAGGGAGTCGTCCAGCCGGGTCCTGGGCCGCCAGAGCAGGAAGAAGTAGCTGGGGAAGGCGCTCACCGCCCCCAGCACCAGGGCGGACAGGGGGGATACGAACCCCGCCGCCGGGGTGATGGCCACCAGGCCCACCACGATGGCGGTGGCCAGGCCCACCGCCGTGACCTTGCCGGTGCGCAGGAGGTCCAAAAGAGCCCAGGTGGTGAGGGTGGCCGCGGGGGCGAGGAGGGTGTTCACGAAGGCCAGGCTCGCCAGGGCCCCGGAGCTCAGGGCGCTTCCCCCGTTGAATCCGAACCAGCCGAACCAAAGAAGGGCCGCTCCCAGGAGGGTAAAGGGCACGTTGTGGGGCAGGATGGCCTGGCGGCCGTAGTCCTTCCGGGCCCCCAAGACCAAGGCCCCCACCAGGGCGGCTATGCCAGCGTTGATGTGCACCACTGTGCCCCCGGCGAAGTCCAGGGCTCCCAAGGAGCCCAAAAATCCTCCACCCCAGACCCAGTGGGCCAGGGGAGCGTAGACCAAAAGCCCCCAGAGGCTCAGGAAGAGAAGGAGGGCGGGAAAGCGCATCCTTTCCACCATGCCCCCCGTGAGGAGGGCGGCGGTGATGATGGCAAAGGTGCCCTGGAAGGCCATGAAGAGGAGATGGGGGATCTCCCCCTTGGCCTCGAGGCCCACTCCCTTCAGAAGGGCGTGGTCTAGGCTCCCTAGCCAGGGACCGCCCTCGCCAAAGGCCAGGCTGTAGCCGAGGAGCGCCCAGCCCACTCCCACGAAGCCTAAGGCGGCGAAGCTCATCATCATGGTGTTCAAGGCGTTCTTGCTCCGCACCAGGCCGCCGTAGAAGAAGGCCAGGGCCGGGGTCATGAGGAGCACCAAGGCCGTGGAGACCAGCATCCAGGCCGTGGCTGCTCCATCCACCCCTTCTGCCAAGGCCAGTCCTGAGAGCCCGCTCACCGCTAGGAATAGGGTTTTCCGCATGGTCCGTCACCCCCTTAGGGCTGAGGGTAGCACCGGGTATGCATAATGTCAAGCATTAGCTTGATACTTAGCAAAAGCTTTTGGGGCATGCAACAATGATATGGGCACGCATATCGCATATCGTCAGCCTGAAAGTGCACAGATGTACAGATATGATTGCACAGAAAAGCGCACAATCTACCCCCTCCACGCCGGGCCTCTCCCCTTAAACTGAGGCCCGTGACGTGGGAAGAACTCTTGGAGCGGCTTTCTTTGGGACAGGACGAGCGTACCCTCTTCCTGCCCCCGGACCTTTCCCCGGAGGAGCTGGCCCGCTACGCCGCAGGTCTAGCCAACCACCGGGGCGGGATTCTCTTCCTGGGGGTGGATGGGGAGGGACGGGTGGTGGGAGCCTCGGAGATCCATCCCTTGCAGATCACCCATGCCCTTTTCCAACTCACCCAGGGGCTTCTCCTGCCCTATGTGGAGGTGATCGAGGGGCCTATGGGACGGGTTTTGGCCCTTCATGTACCGCAGAGCCCAGCGGCCATCGCCGTGGGGGCAGGGAGGGTGCCCTTTTGGGACGGCAAGAGGCTCACGGAGTTGAGGATGGGCCAGGCCCTGCCGGAGCCCGACTTTACCGCCCAGGTGTTGCCGGCGGCCAGCCTTTCCGACCTGGACCCGGTGGAGGTTTTGCGCCTTAGGCGCATCCTAGAGGAGCGGGGAAGCAATCTGGCGGCCTTGCCGGACCTGGAACTCCTCTTCGCCCTGGGGCTTTTGGAGCGGGTGGAGGGACAGGACAAGCCCACGGTGGCGGGCCTCCTTTTGGCGGGAACCCCCTTGGCCCTGAAGCGGCTTCTTCCCCAAGCGGAGGTGAGCTACTACTATCACGAGGCCGGCGTGGACCCGGAAGGCTACGCCTTCAGGGAGGATATTCTGCGCTCCATTCCCGCCCTTTTGGAGCGACTTAGGGACCTAATCCAGGCCAGGAACCGGGTTCGCTACCTCACGGTGGGCCTATTCCGCCTCGAAATCTGGGACTTTGACCAGGAAGTTTACCGGGAGGCCCTCTTAAACGCCTTGATCCACAGGGACTGGCAAAGCCCGGATGCCATCCAGGTGCACCACTACCCCGATCGCCTGGAGGTTTCCAACCCGGGGAGCTTCCCTCCCGGCATTACCCCGGAGAACATCCTCCGCCACCCCCCCAAAAGGCGGAATCCCCGTCTGGCTGAGGCCCTCTACCGGCTTGGCTACGTGGAGCGGGCGGGAAGCGGGGTGGACAAGATGTACCGCCTTCTCCTCAAGTACGGCAAAGAGCCTCCGGAGTACCGCCTTTACCCCGAGGCCCTCACCCTGGTCCTCTACAACCCAGAGTTGGACGAGGCCTTTGTGCGGGAGCTGGCCGAGGCTCAGGAGCGCCTGGGTGGCTTCAGCCTGGACCACCTCATCACCGTGGGCCACCTGCGGAGGGTGGGGGAGGCCACCCTCGAGGAGCTGGCCCGGGCCCTACAGCTTCCTTTGGAAGCTACCCGCAAGGTCCTCACCCGGATGGAGCGCATGGGCCTTTTGCGCAAGGAAGGGGGAAGGTACTACCTGGTGCGGCGCGATCCTTTGGGGGAAAGGGCCTTGGGCCTCCTGGCCAATCCCCTTTCCCGCCGGGAGGTGGAAGCCCAGCTGGGGCTTACCCCCAGGGCAACCCTAGCCTTGCTGAACCGGCTTATCCGGGAAGGCAAGGTGGAGCGGATGGGCCGGGGAGCCGCTACCCGTTACCGGAGGCGGGTCTAGGCCATGCTTCACCTGGTCCTTTTCCAGCCGGAGATCCCACAGAATACCGGGAACATCGCCCGCACCGCCGCTGCCTTGGGCTGGCCCTTGCACCTTATCCGCCCCTTGGGCTTCCGCCTAAGCGACCCTCGGCTTAAGCGGGCGGGCCTGGACTACTGGCCCCACGTGGACCTGCGCCTTCACGATACCTGGGAGGCCTTCTGGCAAAGCCTGCCCCCGGGTGCGCGGGTCTGGGCCTTTAGCGCCCGGGGGGATACCTCCCTCTATAGGGTGAGCTTCCAGCCTGGGGACTACCTCCTCTTTGGCCCCGAAACCCGGGGGCTTCCCCCAGAGGTCCTGGCTCTTTTCCCCAGGGTGTACATCCCCATGCCGGGGCCGGTGCGCTCCTTAAATCTGGCGGTGGCCGTGGGGGTGGCGGCCTATGAGGCCTACCGGCAGCTTCATAGGGCATGATGGAGGCGTGCGGGCCTATACCACCGCCCACCTAAGGGTGGACCTCCCTCAGGGCCATCCCTTCCCCCTCTACAAGTACCAGGGGGTGGCGGAGGCCTTGAAGGGACTTCTTCCCATCCTGCCTGCCCCCGAGGTGCCCCGGGAAGCCCTTCATCTGGCCCACCGCCCGGAGTATGTGGAAAAGCTTTTCACCGAGGGGCTTTCCCGCCAGGAGTCCTTGCGCCTGGGCCTGCCCTTTAGTCCAAGCCTCCTCAGGCGTGCCCTCTTCGCGGCGGGGGGAACGCTGGCCGCCGCCAGGGATGCCCTGGAGTTGGGCCTCGGCCTGAACCTCTCTGGGGGCACCCACCATGCCTACCCCGACCGGGCCGAGGGGTATAGCCTTTTCAACGATGTGGCGGTGGCCGTGGCCTGGCTCAGGCGGGAGGGCTTCCGGGGCCGGGTTTTGGTGGTGGACCTGGACGCCCATCAGGGCAACGGCACCGCGGTCTTTTTCCAGAAAGACCCCACCGTTTTCACCCTTTCCCTCCACGGGGAGCGGAACTACCCCTTAAGGAAGGAGAGGAGCGACCTGGATGTGGGGCTTCCCGACGGCGTGGGGGACGAGGCCTACCTCTATGCCCTGGATGAGGCGTTGGAAATAGCCCAGGCTTTCCAGCCCGAGCTGGTTTTCTACAACGCCGGGGTGGACGTGCTAAAGGGGGATCGGTTTGGCCGCCTGGGTCTGAGCCTCGAGGGGGTACGGAAGCGGGATGAACGGGTTTTTCGCATGGTAAAGACCTTGGGGGTGCCCTTGGTGGTGGTGATGGGTGGGGGGTACAACCGCGACCCCCGGCTCACCGTGGAGGCCCATGCGGGGACCTACCGCCTGGCCCTGAGTTCCTTGGCGTAGGTGGCCACCGCCTCCTCGAGGCTGAAGCCCAGGTTGCGGTAAAGCTCCAGGGCCCCGGTCTCGTGGTCGTGGGCCCGGACCCTCAGGAGGGTGGCGCCCTTTTTCTGCGCCAGCTTTGCTGCTTCCGCCAGGAGGGCCCGTCCGATGCCCCGGCCCCGGGCCTTGGGCACCACGCCGATATAGGCCACGCTGGCCTCCTTATCCTCCAGCTCCACCTCGGCCAGGCCCACGGGTTCCTTCCCCTGGTAGGCCACCAGGAGGTGGACATGGGGATCCTGGAAGTGCTCCCAAAGCTCCTCGTCCGTCCATTTAAGGCGCAGGGCCCAACCCTCTTCGCTTTCCCGGTAAAGCTCCCGGTAAACCCCGGGGCCCGGGAAACCCCTTCGGATGGCCACGCCCTCGGGGGGTGGGTAGTCCAGGCCCTCCGGGTTTTTCACGAAGAAGTAGGTGAGGTGCAAAAGGCCGAAGTCGGCTTCCTCTAACACCTTTCGCAGGGTGTGGTTTTCCTCCCGGGGGAAAGCGTAAAGCCGGTCCAGGTGAAGTTCACTGGCCCGCTTTTCCGCGGCCTGAAGAAGGGGGGGAAGGTCCTCCTCCCGGTAGGCCAGGGGTCCCTCGAGGGCCGCTCCATCCCAAAAGGCATAAAGGCCCACGTACCCCGCCACCTCCCCGTTCCTCAAGAGGACCAGGCCGTCCTCCAGCTCCTCGGCCAGGCCCTCGAGGTCCCTGGCCTCCGGGGCCAAGACCCCCCGCTTGGGGCTTTCGTCCATCCAGTGGAGGAGCTTGAGGAGCCCGGGGAGGTCCTGGCGGGCCACGGGCCGGATCATGCTTCTAGTCTACTCCCCGTTGCCGGGGACGGAACCAGGGACAAATGCCTTCCGTTTGCTACCTGCCCTCCTGCCCACCAAGAAAGGAGGAGGTACTAAAGGTTGGGCGCGAGCACCCCCTTTACCATATCGACGCAGAAACCCTGCTGTGTCCACCTGCATCTGGGTGGATCACCCTTCGAGCGTGGGAGGCTTTTGCAACCGATTACAAGCCTTGGCCGGGATCCCTGGCTAGGATACACTGAGGGCGTGGAGGTCCTGGCTCCCTACCTCGAAGAAGCGGTGCGGAGGCTTCGGGAAGCCCTAGACCTAGAGGCGGTTTACCTTTTCGGCTCCCATGCCCGGGGTACCGCGGATGCCCGCTCCGACCTGGACCTCCTGGTGGTAGCCCGCACCCACCTGCCGCCCCTGAAACGCATCGGTCTAGTACTGGAGCTTCTTCAGGATGCCCCTTGGCCCGTGGAGGCCCTGGTGCTCACCCCCGAGGAGTGGGTCGAAAGACAGGAGCTCCCGTTTTTACGGGGGATTCTAAGGGAGGCCGTGCCCCTTTATGAGCGTGGAAAAGAGGCGGCTTGAAGGGGAGCGCTGGCTAGTCCAGGCCGAAGACGACCTGGAGGCCGGCAAGGTTCTCCTGGCAGTGGGCAAGCACGCTCAGGCCGCTTTTATGACCCAGCAGGCCGGAAAGAAGGCCCTAAAGGGCCTTTGGTTCGCTCTGGGCTTGGATCCCTGGGGGCATAGCCTTGCCCGGCTTGTGCGCGACTTACCGGGGGAGTGGGGGAAGAGGCTCTCGCCCCTTCTCTCCCTAGCCCTGGCCTTGGACAAGCTCTACATACCCACCCGTTATCCGGATGCATTGCCCGGCTTGACTCCAAAGGAAGCCTATACCCGTGAGGAGGCCGAGGAGGCTCTAGCCCACGCCGAGGTCATCCTCGAGAGGGTTCGGCAGGCCTTCGCTGAGGTCCAATAGGTGCCCCCCCTCCCGAAGGAGCGGGAGGGCCTTCCCGCCTGGGGAAGCCCTGCCATACGACCCGTCAAGGTTGAACGCAAGCACCTCCCTACCGCGTCGGCGCGGAAACTCGAGGGACGTGAATGCTACCAGGAACATTCTTCGGCTGGAACGCAGCCTTTGGGCGCTAACCTCTGCGGCGGGGGTTGCCCAAGGTCAGCGGAGCTATCTACTAGTAGTAGCTGCCGGGTTTTAACCCGAGCGTAGCGTCACCCAGGTTGAGGGCCTTCACCACCCCTTCCTCCCCGTAGAACTCCACCACGGAAAGCCGGGCGTAGTCCTGTTCCACCCTGAGACCTTCTTCCACGGGAAGGGGTAGGGCCAGGCTCAAGGCGGCGCGGTTTAAGGTGCAGTTCCCCACCACCAACAGGGCCTGGCCTCGATGCTTTCCAAGGAGGGTCCTGATCGCTTCCCGCCCTCTTTCCCAGGCCTTCCTCAGGCTTTCCCCACCCGGGGGGGCAAAGCTGGCCTCGTCCTCCAGCCAGGCGGCTACTTCCTTGGGATACCGCTCCCTTACCTCGGCGAAGCTCAGTCCTTCCCATTCCCCCCAGCTTCGCTCCCTCAGTTCCGGGAGGAGGGTAAAAGGCACCCCAAGGGCTTCCGCAAGAAGCCCGGCCGCCTCGGCCTCGGCCAGGCTGTCGGCGGCGTAGACCCAGGCCACGGGGTAGCGCTGGGCTAGCCTGGCCAGGGAGCGGAGGGCTTGCCTGCCCTGTTCCGAAAGGGGAAGGCCCGGATGGCTGTAAAGGACGTGTTCGGGGTTTTCCACCGGCCCGGCGCGGGTGAGGAGCAGGGTGGTTTTGGGGTGGGGCCCCTTGAGGAAGTGGCCGAGGAGACCCATGGCCCTAGAATACGGGGGTGGAAAGGTGGGTCATCGTTAACCCGGCGGCGGGACGGGGAAAGGTAGGGAGGCTTTCCGGGTTCATCCTCAAGGCTGCCCGGGAAAAAGGAGCGAAGGCCTTCCTCACCGAGGGCCCGGGCCACGCCACAGAGCTTTCCCGGAATGCCCCCGAAGGGGCTAGGGTGGTGGCCGTGGGAGGGGATGGCACGGTGCACGAGGTGTTGAAGGGCCTGGCGGGCACGGAAAAGGTCCTGGGGGTGGTGCCCATCGGTAGCGGCAACGACTTCGCCCGCATGCTGGGCCTGAGGGAGCTTCCCTGGAGGGAGGCCCTGGAACTGGCCCTCTTCGCCCAGGAGGAGGCCATAGACCTCTGCTGGGTGAACGGCGAGCCCTTTGGGGCCTCCCTGGGCATCGGCTTCGATGCCCTGGTGGCCAAGAAGGCCCTCACCGCTCCCTCTTTCCTCCGGGGCATGCCCCGTTACCTTTACGCCCTCTTCGGGGTGCTTAAGGAGCTTCGCCTGCCCGAGGGGCGGGTGGTGGTGGAGGGGGAGGAGGTGCACCGGGGGCCTCTTCTCCTGGTGGCGGTGATGAATGGGCCCGTCTACGGGGGTGGCATCCCCATCGCTCCCATGGCCGATCCCCGGGATGGCGTTCTCTCCGTGATCCTGGCCCGCTCCTTCACCCGACCCGGGGTGGTCTTCATCCTGCCCCGGCTCCTTTTGGGCAGGCATCTTTCCCATCCTCAGGTGGTGGCCTTTGCGGGCCGGGAGGTGGTGGTGGAGTTCGCCCATCCTGTCCCCGCCCATGCCGACGGGGAGCTTCTTCCCGAGGCCCGCCTTTACCGGGCCCGGGTGGAGCCTTTGGGCCTTAGGGTGGTGGGAGGCAGGGCAGGGCAAAGGGGGGAAAGGCCCCTTTTAAGCCCGGTGGGAGCGGGTTGAGGCCTGGAGGTGCCGGTTCTTGAACCCGGAAAAAAGCCCAGTCCTCAAAGACTTGGGCGTGGAGGTGTCCAAGGGTTACTTGAAGGCCCGTGCCCTCGAGCTTCTCCGCCAGGTGGAGACCAAAGGGAGCGCTTTTGATTTTACCGCTCGGGGCTTGGTGGTCCAACCGTACCGGGAAGAGGGCTTGGGGAGGCTTCGGGGAACCCTGTGGGCCTAGGTGTCTTCCCCTTCCACCTCCTCCAGCCTTTGCAAAAGCTGGCGAAACCTTTCCAAGGCATTAGGGAGCTCCCCGTAGATCCTCTCCGCCAGGGCTTCATCGTAGGTGTGGCTGGTGAGGTTTCTCAGTTCCAGCATTTCCAGCCAGCCTGGGTCCTCCGGCAGAAGACCCACCTGGAAGGCTCCCCGGATAGCCGCTTTGGGGGAACGGGCCTCGAGGCCCTGGAGCTCGAGGTACTCCTTGAGGACCTTCCAGGCCAGTTCAAAGGTGAACTCAAAACGCTGGATGGCGGAGTCCCGGAGGAACTCGTTCTTAGGCTGGGCCAGGGCATTGGCCAATCGATCCACCGCCCGGCGGAAGAGGTGCAGGCGCTCCCTAAACCTCTCCTTCTGCAATCAGGATCCCCTCCTCCTCCACGGTTTTCTTAAGCCCTGGGGCCCAGGAGAGCTCCACCAGGTCTATCCTTTGCAGGATGGGAAGCTCCTCCAAGGCCTCCCGGATGCGGGCCAAGGTGGCCAGGTCCAGGGGCGGGTCGGCCCAGAGGGCCAGGTCGTAATCCGAGCGGGGGCTGGCCTCTTTCCGGGCCCGGGAGCCGAAAAGGTAAAGGCGGTAGCGCCTTCCCTTGAGGAGCTCTGCCACCCGCCTCGAGGCCTCCCTTAGCACTTCCTCGCGGGCTCCTTCCCCCACCCACGCATTGTACCCGTATACTTAGGCCATGCGCGGCCTTTCGCAAAGGGTTAGGGCCATGAAACCCTCGGCCACGGTGGCGGTGAACGCCAGGGCCTTGGAGCTTAGGCGCCAGGGGGTGGACCTGGTGGCCTTGACGGCGGGGGAACCGGATTTTGACACCCCGGAGCACGTGAAGGAGGCAGCCCGGCGCGCCCTGGCCCAGGGGAAGACCAAGTATGCGCCTCCCGCGGGGATTCCCGAGCTTCGGGAGGCCCTGGCGGAGAAGTTCCGAAAGGAGAATGGCCTTGCCGTCACCCCGGACCAGACCATCGTCACCGTGGGGGGGAAGCAGGCTCTGTTTAACCTCTTCCAGGCCATCCTGGACCCCGGGGATGAGGTGATCGTCCTGGCTCCTTACTGGGTGAGCTACCCGGAGATGGTGCGCTTGGCCGGCGGGGTGCCGGTGGAGGTGGAAACCCTTCCCGAAGAGGGCTTCGTGCCCGACCCCGAGCGCGTAAAAAGGGCCATCACGGCCCGCACCAAGGCCTTGGTGGTGAACTCCCCCAACAACCCCACGGGGGCGGTCTATCCCCGGGAGGTCCTCGAGGCCCTGGCCCGGCTTGCCCTGGAGCACGACTTCTACCTGGTTTCCGACGAGATCTACGAGCACCTCATCTACGAGGGGGAGCACTTCTCCCCGGGGCAGCTGGCTCCTGAGCACACCATCACCGTGAACGGGGCGGCCAAGGCCTTCGCCATGACCGGCTGGCGCATCGGCTACGCCTGTGGCCCCAAGGCGGTCATCAAGGCCATGGCGGATGTTTCCAGCCAGTCCACCACCAGCCCCGACACCATCGCCCAGTGGGCCACCCTCGAGGCCCTCACCAACCAGGAGGCCTCGAGGGCCTTTATCGAAATGGCCCGGGAGGCCTACAGGAGGCGGCGCGACCTTCTCCTTAAGGGGCTTTCCGAGATCGGGCTGAAGGCGGTGCGCCCGAGCGGGGCCTTCTACGTCCTCCTGGACACCTCCCCCTTCGCCGAGGACGAGGTGAAGGCGGCGGAGAGGCTTCTTGAAGGGGGGGTGGCGGTGGTGCCGGGCACGGATTTCGCCGCCTTTGGGCACGTGCGCCTCTCCTACGCCACCAGCGAGGAAAACCTGAAGAAAGCCCTGGAGCGCTTTGCGCGGGTTTTGCAAAGGGTCTAGGCCCTTAGGTTCCGTCCCAGACCGGGAGGGCCTCCAGGGAGAAGCGCCTTAGGGCCTTGGGGTCAGAAAGCCGCTTGCTGGCATCCAGGACTTCGATGCCCAAAAGTTTCCCCTCCGCATCCCAGTCCAGAGCAATGCCTTCTCCCACCTCTTCCACGGTGGCCGGCCCCTCGCCGAAGGCGATGTACAGGGCATCGGCCTCGAGGTCATAGGTAATCCGCATGGCTTTCCTCCGCTGTGGCCCTCCGAGTACGCGGGGTAAGCCGGATGGGTTTCTTGGGCGTGCCTCTGGGCTCTAGAAGCGGCGCTTCCGCCTGGGAGCCAGGAGGAGCAGGGCCGTCCCCACCGTCACGCATACATCCGCCAGGTTGAAGACGGGGAAGGTGGCGATAAGGGGGATGGAGGTTCCCAGGTCCAGGTAGTCCACCACAAAGCCCCGGCCCAGGCGGTCTATCCCGTTACCCAGAGCCCCCACGGCGATGAGGGAAAGGGCCAGGGTTTGCCAGAAGACATAGCGCCTTCGGGCCAGAAGGTAAAGGAGGAGGGTCCCCACCCCCAGGCTGAGCCACCCCAGGAGGAAGGCCCGGCCCTCGAAAAGGCCAAAGCCCGCCCCCGTGTTCTTGACCAGGGTGAGGTAGAGGAGGTCTCCCAGAAAGGGCCTCGGCACCGGGGAGAGGTTTTCCAGGGCCCAGAGCTTAAGGATCTGGTCAAAGGCGAGGAGGAGGGGCACCAGGATCGTGGGCATCCCCTAGAGTCTACCCAATGCTCCCTTTTGTGCTATACTCCATAGGGTTTGCCTTCGGGCACGGGAGGGTCTTATGTCCAAGGTGTGCGAGATTAGCGGAAAGAGGCCCATCGTGGCCAATAGCATCCAAAGGCGGGGTAAGGCCAAGCGGGAAGGGGGCGTGGGTAAGAAGACCACCGGCATTTCCAAGCGTCGGCAGTACCCCAACCTGCAGAAGATCCGCGTCCAGGTGGCCGGCCAGGAGATCACCTTCCGGGTGGCGGCGAGCCATATTCCCAAGGTTTACGAGCTTCTGGACCGGGCCAAGGGGCTTAAACTGGAGGGCCTTTCCGCCAAGGAGATCAAGGAAAGGCTCTTGAAGCTACTCTAAGGCCTTCCTCCCTTGGAAAAGCCCCCCTTGGGGGGCTTTTTTTGTAGCATAGGTTCATGATCTGGAAGCCGGGGCATTATCTCCTTCTGGCCCTGGCCCTCTACAGCCTGGTGGTCACCCTGGGGTTTTCCCTAAGGGGAAGGCAGCTTGCCAGCCTGCGCCAGGAGGTGGGGATCCTAAGCCAGAAGGCGGCCCTGGCGCCCGAGGGGTATGTTCTTCCCCTGCCTGGGGCCTGCCTGCCCACCAGGCCCGAGAACCTCCCGGGTGCGCCCCGTCCCTACCGTAAGGGGGTGAGCGCGGGCTTCGTGTTCATCCAAGGGGATGCCTGCGTGCCCGTGGTGCGGGGGATGGGGGTGGTGGCCGCTTTTGGGGGAGAGGTGGTGAGGGTGGAGGGGGATTACAAGGAGCCCTCTTCCGAGGAGTATCAGAGGCTTCTGGAGGCGGTGCGAAACGGGGCTTCCCCGGAGCAGATGGACTTCTTGCGGGGCCTCGAGGTCTGGATCCGCCACCCAGATGGCCGCACCAGCGTGTACGCCCACCTCGAGGGGCCCTACCCTGGCCTTAAGGTGGGGCAGAGGGTGTACCGGGGGGATCCCGTCGGCTATGTGGGCAGCACCGGGCTTATGGGCGGGGCTCCCAGGCTTCTTTTTGAGATCTGGGAAGGGGAGCCCGACCGGGGGAGGTTCCTCTTTCAGGGCCTATCCCGGGAGGAGCTCCTCAAAGAGGCCAAGGCCTTCTTCCGCTTAGAATAGCCCCATGCGCGAGGCTTTCGCCCGGGTCTGGGAGAACCCGTATGTGCGGGTTCTTGTTTACCTCCTATTCTTCTTCCTCCTCTACCGCTTTCTTCTCCGGGCCTGGCCTGCCCTTTCCATCCTCCTCACCGCCTTTGCCATCGCCTACCTCACCCATCCCGTGGTGCGCTTCTTTGAAGGCAAAAGGCTTCCCCGGCTCGTAGGGGTGGTCCTGGTCTACCTGGGCCTGGGCCTTTTCCTAGGCCTCGTCTCCTTCCTCACTGCCCAGACGGTGCTGGAGCTCTCCCGCCTGGCCCAGGAGCTTCCTGCGCTCCTGGACCCCTTCCTCTCGTGGCTGCTGGACCTGCCCAATCGCGTTCGGACCATACCCATTCCCGAATCCCTAAGGCCCGTGCTGGCCGAGGCCAGCCGTAACCTCCAGGGCCTTTTGCAGGGGTTTCTGGAAACCCTGGTTCACTGGCTTCAGGGGCTTCTCTCCCAGGGAGGCAACCTCCTGGGCTTTTTCACCTCCTTGCTGGGCGGTATCTTCCAGCTCCTCACCGCCCTCACCCTTTCCATCTACTTCCTCTACGACCTGCCGCGCCTGGCCCAGGCGGCCTTAAAGGTGTTCCCGGAACCCTACCAGCCCCTGGTGGCCGAGCTGGCCCATAAGCTGGACCAAAGCGTGGGGGGGTATATGCGGGGGCAGCTTCTGGTGGCCTTTCTGGTGGGGCTTCTGGTGGGGGTGGGGCTATGGCTGGTGGGGGTTCCCTTGGCCGCCAGCCTGGGCTTTCTGGCCGGGGTCTTTAACCTGATCCCCTTCGTGGGGGTGGTTGTCTCCGGGGTACCCGCCCTGCTCCTGGCGGCCACCGGGGGGTGGGGCAAGGTGCTTTTAGCCCTTTTGGTCCTCTGGCTGGCCAACCAGCTGGAGGGGAACCTCCTCGGGCCTTTCATCGTGGGCCGTTCCACCCGGCTTCATCCGGTGACCGCCATCGCTGCCATCTTGGTGGGGGCCACCCTTTTTGGCCTCTGGGGGGCGCTTTTAGGGGTCCCCACCGCCGCCTTCCTCAAGGTGCTTTTGGAGGAATATTACAAGAAAAGCCGGTTCTACCGGGAGGGCTAGGTTACGGCCGGGGTCCCCGCCCTGGCGCAAGCCAGGGCGGGGTGGCTTTACCAGTGCCCCCCCGCCGCCATGGCCTCCCGGAACCAGGGGGGTATCTCCTTGCCAAAACGCCTCTCGGCAAACTCCCGGGCAAAGGCCCCGTAGCTTCCTTGGCGGATGGCCTCCCGAGCCCTTTCCGTGAGGCGGTGCAGGAAGCGGAGGTTGTGCAGGGAAAGGAGGATGCCTCCAAGCATCTCCTCCGCGCGCACCAGGTGGGCGATGTAAGCCCGGCTGAAGGTTTGGCAGGCGTAGCAATCGCAGCCTTCTTCCAGAGGCCGCTTGTCCTCTAGGTACTGGGCGTTTTTCAGGTTTATTCGCCCTTCCGGGACCAAGGCCGAGCCGAAGCGGCCCGTGCGGGTAGGGTAGACGCTGTCGAAGAGGTCCACCCCTAGGCCCATGGCCGCCACCAGGTCCTCGGGGTGCCCCACCCCCATGAGGTAGCGGGGCTTTGCCTCGGGAAGGATCTCCGTGGAGAGGGCCACCATGGGGAACATCTCCTCCTTGGTCTCCCCCACGGCCAGGCCTCCGATGGCGTAGCCAGGAAGGTCAAAGCGCAGGGTTTCCCGCGTGGAAAGGGCCCTAAGCCCGGCATCCGTCCCCCCTTGGGCGATGCCGAAGAGGGCCTGGTCGGGCCGGGTTTTGGCCTTCAGGCTCCGCTCCAGCCAGCGCAGGGTGCGTTCTAGGGAAGCCTTCAGGTATTCGGGGGAGGAGGGGTAAGGAGGACACTCGTCAAAGGCCATGATGAAGTCCGCCCCCAGGGCCTCCTGGATGGCGATGCTTCTTTCCGGGGTGAGGCGGATCAGGCTCCCATCCAGGTGGCTTTGGAAGACCACCCCTTCCTCGTCAATGCGCCTCAGGTGCCCCAGGCTCATCACCTGGAACCCCCCGGAGTCCGTAAGCCAAGGGCCATCCCAGCCGGCAAAGCGGTGGAGTCCTCCCAGGGCCTGCACCCGTTCGGGTCCCGGGCGGAGGAGGAGGTGGTAGGTGTTGGCCAGGAGCACCTGGCTGCCGATGGCCTTCAGGTCCTTGGGCAAAAGCCCCTTCACCGAGCCCTGGGTGCCCACGGGCATGAAAAGGGGGGTTTCCACCCTTCCGTGGGGGGTGGTGAGAAGGCCTACCCGGGCCCGGCCAGAGCGGGCTTGGATGGTGAAGCGAAAGGGATCCATCAGGCTTTGGAAAAGCGCCGCTCCACGTAGTCTTCCAAAAGGGCCAGGAAGTCCTGGGCCAGGTTCTCCCCCTTGAGGATGGTGAGGAGCTTCCCGTCCGCGTAAACCGGGGCCTTGGGCTCTTCCCCGCTTCCCGGCAAGGAGATGCCGATATGGGCGTGGCGGCTCTCCCCGGGGCCGTTCACCACACACCCCATCACCGCCACCTTGAGTTCCTCCACCCCTGGGTACTTCGCCCGCCATTCGGGAAGCCTGGCCCTTAGGTGGGCGTTTACGGTTTCCGCCAGTTCCTGGAAAAAGGTGCTGGTGGTGCGGCCGCACCCCGGGCAGCTGGTGACCTCCGGGGCGAAGCTTCTAAGGCCTAGGGCCTGAAGGATCTCCTGGGCCACCTCCACCTCCTTGGTGCGGGGCTCCCCGGGGGCTGGGGTGAGGGAGATGCGGATGGTGTCCCCGATGCCTTCCAGTAGCAGGGGAGCAAGGGCTGCGGTGCTGGCCACGATCCCCTTCACCCCCATTCCCGCCTCGGTAAGGCCCAGGTGAAGGGGGGCTGGGGTGCGGCGGGCGAGTTCCCGGTAGACCCATACCAGGTCCGGGGCCTTAGACACCTTGGCGGAGAGGACGATCTTATCCTCCCCTAGACCCAGCTCCCGGGCGGCCTCATAGGCCCGCACGGCGCTTTCCACCAGGGCTTCCAGGAGGACCTCGTGGGCGCTTTTGGGCTCAGGGCGGCGGGCGTTTGCCTCCATGAGCTCGGTGAGAAGGGCAGGGTCCAGGCTTCCCCAGTTGGCCCCGATGCGCACGGGCTTGCCCAGGTCCAGGGCGATCCTTATCATCTCGGCGAAGTTCTCGTCCTTATGCCGCCCCCGGCCCAAGGTGCCCGGGTTGATGCGGAACTTGTCCAGGGCCTCGGCCATTTTAGGGTGCTTCCTTAGGAGCAGGTGGCCGTTGAAGTGGAAATCCCCCACCAGGGGCACCTCCACCCCCTCCTCCAGGAGCCTTTTCTTGATCTCCGGGACGGCCCGGGCCGCCTCCTCGTCGTTCACCGTGAGGCGCACGATCTCGCTTCCCGCCCGGTAAAGGGCCAGGATTTGCGCCGTGGTGGCCTCCACATCCTGGGTGGGGGTGTTGGTCATGGACTGCACGGCCACGGGGTGGGCGCCCCCTAAGGGAACGCGTCCCACCCAGACCGTAGGGGTAGGTCGCCTCATCCTTCCTATGGTAGCGGAAGGGAAGCCTACGGGCTAAGCCCTGGCGACGGGGGCTTCATTCCAGCTCCATCCCCATGATGTGGTACCCGGAGTCCACGTAGACCACTTCCCCGGTGATGCCGCTGGCAAGGGGTGAGAGGAGGAAAAGCCCCAGGTTCCCCACCTCCTCCTGGGTGATGTTGCGCTTTAGGGGGGCCACCTGGGCCACCCGGTCGTACATCTTCATGAAGCCCGGGATGCTCCTTGCGGCCACGGTGCGCACGGGCCCTGCGGAGATGGCGTTCACCCGCACCCCCTTGGGGCCAAGTTCGTAGGCCAGATAGCGGACGCTGGCCTCGAGGGCCGCCTTGGCGATGGCCATCACGTTGTACCTTGGCACCACCTTCTCGCTGGCGTAGTAGGTGAGGGTGACGAGGCTTCCCCCTTCTTTTAGGAGGGGTTCTGCCCGCTGGGCCACGGCCACCAGGGAGTAGGCGGAGACCTCGAGGGCCAGAAGCCAGTCCTGGCGTTTCGTGTCCAGGTACCGCCCCTCCATGGCCTCCCGGGGTGCGAAGGCGATGGCGTGGACCAGGTAGTCCAGCTCCCCCCAGGCCTCCTTGATCCCGGCGAAAAGCCGGTCCAGCTCTTCGTCCTTGGTGACGTCCGCCTGGAAGGTGAGGGCCTTAAGGGGAGCGGCCAGCCTCTCCACCTCCTCCTTGAGCCTTTCCCCCTGGTAGCTGAAGGCCAGCTCCGCCCCTGCCTGGTGGAGCTTCTCGGCGATGGCGTAACCCAGGCTCCGCTGGTTGGTGACACCCATGATGAGGGCTTTTTTGCCGGAAAGGTCCAGGGTGAGCATGGGGGGATTATACCCAAGGGTTAAGGGACCCTGCTTAGGGTGAAGGGGAGCTTTGTTGTTCCACGTTTTCCAGAAGAAGAGTCCAGGCTTCCTTCAGGGACAGGACCCATACCCCCCGTATCTTCCGCCCCATGAGGGAACCGAAATGCTTGCGGTCGCCGGTGACGAGAAGGTCCGCCTTGGCTGCCCAGGCGGCCGCCAGAATGGGAGCGTCCTTCGGGGGCAACCCTTCCCTCAGGGCCTGGCGTACCAGGCGGATGGGCGCCTCGGGAACCCGTTCTACCCTGAGGGATAGTTCCTCAAGGACCTTGAGGGTTTCCGGCCGCTTTAGGCTTAGGTTTCTTCGGGCCTCCTCCAGGGCGTGTGAGGAGGTTAGAAGATGGACTCCTGCCCTTTGCGCCAGGAGGAAGAGGCTTCTGGCCCTTCCCTCCTGCCAGGCTGCGGCGAAGAGGACATTGGCATCTAAGAAGAGGCGCATCAGCGCTCGCCCAAGGCCTTGGCCAAGCGTTCCCTTTCCTCCTGAGTAAGCTGGTCCTCCTCCAGAAACTCTTGGATGCGGGCCTGGGAATAGATCTCCACGGGATAAACCCCGGCGGGCCGAAGCACGATGGCTCCCTCAGGGGAAAGCTCCACCAGGAGGTAGGCTTCCCCCTCGAGGCCCAAGGCCTTGAGGAGGCGCTTGGGAATGGAAACCTGTCCCTTGCGGCTGAGCTTGGCGAGCTCCATGCTTTTAGCTTACCCGATTTCCTTGAAGTTTGGTTTCCTTACTCTCGGTGAGCCGAAGTCTGGGCTCGGCAATTTTTGGATAGGCCGACGGCCCCGGTTTCAACTGGAGGCCGGGGCTTGCTCGGCCTGGTACCTGGCCAGCCAGGCGTTGAGGGTGGCCAGGGAAACCCCGCGGATGGCCTCCACCTTGCCGTTCCACTCCAGGACCACCCCGGCGGTGGGGCTTCCCGCCAGCGCACGGATCTTCCTGGCCGCTTCCGGGTCCTGCCGGGCGTTGACGAACTCAAAGGGCACGCCCTTTTGCGCCAGGAACATCTTCACGATCTCGCAAGGACCGCAGCCGGGGATGCCGTAAAGCCGCACCATACCCCACCATGGTACCATGTGTTTCCTCGGTGGTACCATAAAAGCATGGCGGAAGTGGCGGAAAAAACCCACTATGTGGTACAGGTGGGCTCTAAAGGCCGGGTGGTACTCCCGGCGGAGGTTCGGGAGGCCTTGGGGCTTAGGGAGGGGGATCGCCTCCTCTTGCGCTGGCGGGAGGAGGGCACCCTCGAGCTGGTGAGCTTCCGCGAGGTGGCCCATCGGGCCAGGGGCCTTCTTAAAGGCCTGGCGCCAGGGGTGAGCCTGGTGGACGAACTCATCCGGGACCGGCGGGAGGAGGCCCGGAAGGAGGACCTGGAGTGAGGGCGGTGCTGGACGCCTCGGCCTTGTTGGCCCTGCTTTTGGATGAACCTGGAGCCCAGCGGGTGGAGGAGGCCCTAGCCGAAGGAGCGGCGATAAGCGCTGTCAACCTGGCGGAGGCGCTTTCCAAACTTGCCGAACGGGGAGGGGATCCCAAGGAAGTTCGGGATCGGCTGGAGCGGGAAGGGGTTCTGGGCCAGGTCCTGGTGGTCTTCCCTTTTACCGAGGAGGATGCCCTTTGGGTGGCCCGCCTCCGCCCTCTCACCCGCTCCTTGGGGCTTTCCCTGGGGGATAGGGCCTGCTTGGCCTTGGCCCAGCGCCTGAACCTGCCGGCCCTTACCGCCGATGCTTCCTGGGGTGCCCTTTCCCTGGGGGTGGCCGTGGAGGTGGTGCGCTAGCCGGCTAGAATGTAGGCCATGCGCCTGGTGGACCGCCACCCCGAGGTGGATTTGGAAAGACTCCTGCAAAGCTTTGTGCCCCCACCCCGCTACCAATCCGCCACCTTCGCCACCTATCGGCCCGATCCCCGCTATCCTTCCCAGACTCTGGCCAAGGAGCGCCTCCGACGATGGATCAAGGACCGCCCCCGGGGCTTCCTCCGGCCCCGGCTTCCCGGCCCCCAAGGGATCTACCTGGACGGGGGCTTTGGCGTGGGGAAAACCCACCTCCTGGTGGCTGCCTACTGGGAGGCTCCGGGCCCTAAGGCCTTCCTCACCTTTGAGGAGCTCACCTACACCCTGGGCCTCATGGGGCTAAGGGAAGGGGCCAGGCGCTTTGCCACCTTGCGCTACCTTTTCCTGGACGAGTTTGAGCTGGACGACCCCGGCAACGCCCAGATGATCACCCACTTCCTGGCCCTCACCATGGATAGGGGCCTGCGGGTGGCCACCACCTCCAACACCCCGCCCGGGGCCTTGGGGGAAGGGCGGTTTAACGCCGAGCAGTTCAAGCACCAGATCCAAAGCCTCGCCCGGCGCTTCGCCGTGGAGCGCATCGAGGGGGAGGATTTCCGCCACCGCGACCCGGACCGGTTTCCTGAGCCCCTCTCCGATTGCAGGCTCCTTGCCCTCTACCGGGAGGACCCCCGCCGGAAGACCCTGGACGCCTTTCCCGAGCTTCTTGCCCACCTGCGCGCCTTGCACCCCATCCGCTACCGCTACCTGCTGGATGGGGTGGAGGCCGTCTACCTTAAGGGCCTCGAGGCCATTCCCGACCAGAACGACGCCCTCCGCTTCGTGCACTTCGTGGACCAGGTGTACAACCTGGGGGTGGACCTCCGGGCCTCCGGGGTACCCCTCAAGGAGGTGTTTCCCGAGACCTACCGGCACGGGGCCTTTGCCAAGAAGTACGGCCGGGCCCTTTCCCGGTTGGCGGAGCTTTTGGGGTAGCATGGGGGCATGGAGCTGGCAGAAAGGCTTTCAGAACTGGCCCAGGCCCTATCCCAGGCCAGCGCCGCGGTGGGGATCCTCGAGGCCATAGAGGAGGTCTTGGACGATTACCAGGACGGGGAGCTTTCCCTAGAAGAGGCCATGGAGGAGATCCAGGGCCTGGTAGAGGAGTTCCAGGCGGTCCGGGCCCTTTCCGAGATGACCCCAGAGGAGCTCATGGCCCTGGCCGAGGAGGAAGAGGGAGAGGGGGGCTTGAAGTCTTAATGAAGGTCACGGCCATCGTCCTGGACTCGGTGGGCCTGGGGTATCTGCCGGATGCCCCCTTGTTCGGGGACGAGGGGGCGGACACCCTGGACCACACGGTGCTGAAGACCGGGGTGGAGCTTCCCCACCTGGCCGCCTTGGGCCTGGGGTGGGTTCCCGGGGTCCACACCCTTCCCCGGCTTGAGCCCCAAGGGGCCTTTGGCCGCATGCTTGAGGTGAACCCCGGCAAGGACACCACCACCGGGCACTGGGAGTTCGTGGGGGTGTACCTGGAAAAGCCCTTCCGCACCTACCCTGAGGGTTTCCCCGAGGAACTCCTTAGGGCCTGGGCCGAGGCCATCGGGGTGAAGGGATGGCTTTTGAACCGGCCCTATTCGGGCACCGAGGCCATACGGGACTTTGGCGAGGACCACCTGAAGACGGGTTTCCCCATCGTCTATACCTCTGCGGATAGCGTCTTCCAGGTGGCGGCTCACCTGGAGGTGGTGCCCTTGGAGGAGCTTTACCGCTTTTGCCAGGTGGCCCGGGAGATGCTGGTGGGCGAGCACCAGGTGGCCCGGGTCATCGCCCGGCCCTTCGCTGGGGAACCCGGGAACTTCTACCGGCGGGAGGATTTGCGGAAGGACTTCGCCTTAGAGCCTCCCAGGAACGTTCTGGACCTTCTGAAGGAGGGGGGCCTCGAGGTGGTGGGGGTGGGGAAGATCCCGGACATCTACGCCCACAGGGGCTTCACCCGGGAGGTGAAGACCAAGGACAATGCCGACGGCCTGGAGAAGACCCTGGCCCTCATGCAAGAGCCTTTTTCCGGCCTCCTTTTCACCAACCTGGTGGACTTTGACGCCAAGTACGGGCACCGGAGGAACCCGGAGGGGTACGCCCGGGCCCTTAAGGAGGTGGACGATTTCCTTCCCAGGCTTATGGAGGCCCTGGGCCCGGAGGACCATCTCTTTCTGGTCTCCGATCATGGCAACGACCCCACCTTCTTCGGCACCGACCACACCCGGGAGTACGGGATGCTCCTCTGGGTGGGCCCGGGGGTGAAGGGGGACCTGGGTACCCGGGAGAGCTTTGCGGATCTGGGGGCCACCTGGGCCAGGCTCTTTGGCCTCACCTGGGAGGGCCCTGGGAAGAGCTTGGTGTAGGCCATGCCCCTCACCTGGCGCGACGTCCTGGATATCCTTCTCGTCGGCATCCTCTTTTATTACCTCTGGCGCCTCATGGCGGGAACCCGGGCCCTGAACCTGGTGCGGGGGGTCTTGGTCTACCTGGTGGTCTGGTTTCTGGCCAGCCTCCTCGGGCTTTCCACCCTTTCCTGGCTTTTGGGGAACGCCGCCACCCTAGGGGCCTTTGCCCTGATCGTGGTCTTCCAGCCGGAACTCAGAGGGCTTTTGGAGCGCATCGGCCGACCTCAGGGGCCGAGGGCTCCTTCCTTGGCCCTGGAGGAGCTCCTCTTGGGCCTGGCCCGGCTTTCCGAGAGGCGCTACGGGGCCATCCTGGCCCTGGAACGGCGCACCCCCCTGGGAGAGTATGCGGCCACGGGGGAGATCCTCGAGGCTAGGCTCTCCGCCCGGCTACTCCAGACGGTGTTCTACCCCGGCACGCCCTTGCACGACGGCGGGGCCATCCTGAGGGGGGATCGGCTTTTCGCCGCGGGGTGCGTCTTTCCCCTTTCCGAGGCCCGCATGGGCCTGGGTACCCGGCACCGGGCGGCCTTGGGGCTTTCCGAGGTTTCCGATGCCCTGGTGATCGTGGTGAGTGAGGAAACAGGGGCCATAAGGCTGGCGGAGGGGGGAAGGCTTTCCCCACCCATGAGCCTCGAGGCCCTGCGGGAGAAGCTCAAGGAGGTGCTCCGTGCGTGACTGGGGGAGCTTCCTCATCGCCCTTTTGGCGGCTTTTGCCGTCTGGTACTCCTTAAAGGAAAGGGCCCCGGTGGTGGAGCGGGCGGTGAGCGTGCCCCTGCAGGTGGTGGGCCTTGGGGGGGAGCGCACCGCGGAGGGAGTGCCCAAGGAGGTCATGCTACGCCTGAGGGGGCCAGCTCCCCTGGTGGAGGGGGCCAGGCTTCCCGTGTCCGCCTACCTGGACCTTTCCGGGGCCGAGGGGGCCTTTTCCCGGGAGGTGCGGGTGGCCGTACCCCAGGGGGTGGAGGTTTTGGAGATCCGCCCTGCCCGGGTGGAGGGCCGGGTGGAGGGCCTCCTTACCCGCACCCTGCCGGTGGAGGTCCTTTCCCGAGGGGCGTGGGTGGAAACCAGGCCCGCCTTTGTGGAGGCTAAGGGGCCGAGAAGCCGGGTGGAGGAGGCGGTGGTGGCCTTGGGCCTGGACCTTGGAGGGGATACGGTGGCCCTTACCGCCTTTGGCCCCCAGGGGCCCCTGCCCGGGGTGGAGCTTCTTCCCGCCCAGGTGCAGGTGGTGGCGCGGGAGGCCCCCCTTTTCCGCAAGGAGGTCCCCTTGGTCCTGAGGCCCCCGGCGGGCTTAAGGGTGGTGGACTACGCTCCCAGGGCTGTGGAGGTGGTGGGACCCAAGGAGGCTTTGGCGGGCTTGACCCAGGTGGAGGCGAGGCCGGAAGGAGGCTTCCGCCCGGGAGAGGTTTCGGGCCCTTTTATCCTTGATCTACCTCCCGGGGTGAGGGTCTTAGGGGAGGTTTTGGGTAGGGTGCGGCTTGCGCTAGAATAGTTGGGATGATTTACCCCATACGCCTTTACGGGGACCCGGTGCTCCGCAAGCGGGCGCGGCCTGTCCAGGACTTTAGGGGCCTCAAGAAGCTTGCCGAGGACATGCTGGAGACCATGTTTGAGGCCCGGGGAGTGGGCCTGGCCGCACCCCAGATTGGGCTTTCCCAGCGCTTCTTTGTGGCGGTGGAGTACGCCGATGAGCCCGAGGGGGAGGAGAGGCCCCTCCGCGACCTGGTGCGCCGGATTTACGTGGTGGCCAACCCGGTGATCACCCACCGGGAGGGGGAGGTGGAGGGGCTGGAAGGGTGCCTCTCCCTCCCTGGCCTTTACGCTGAGGAGGTACCCCGGGCGGAGCGGATCCGGGTGGAATACCAGGACGAGGAGGGAAGGCCCCGCGCCCTGGAGCTGGAGGGGTATATGGCCAGGGTCTTCCAGCACGAGATTGACCACCTGGACGGTATCCTCTTCTTCGAACGCCTGCCCAAGGCCAAGCGGGAAGCCTTCCTGGAGGAAAACCGGGCGGAGCTGGCCCGGATGCAGAAGGAGGCCAGGGCGCTTTTGAAGGAGCTTTCCCAGGGATGAGGGTGGCCTTCTTCGGCACGCCTGCCTGGGCGGTGCCGGTATTGGATGCCCTAAACCGCCGCCACCAGGTGGTCCTGGTGGTCACCCAGCCGGATAAGCCCAAGGGCCGGGGCCTCAAGCCCGCTCCCAGTCCGGTGGCGGAGTACGCCTTGGCCCACGGGCTTCCCCTTTTGAAGCCCGAACGCCTTAAGGGGAACCGGGAGTTTCTGGAGGCCTTTAAGGCCGTGGCCCCGGAGGTGGCGGTAACCGCCGCTTACGGCAAGATCCTTCCCAAGGAGGTCCTCGAGGTTCCCCCCTGGGGGTTCTTGAACCTCCATCCCTCCCTTCTTCCCAAGTACCGCGGCCCGGCCCCGGTGCCCTGGGCCCTCATCCACGGGGAAAGGGAGACCGGGGTGGCCATCATGAAGACCGAGGAGGGCCTGGACACCGGCCCCCTTTACGCCCTTTGGCGTACGGAGATAGGCCCCGAGGAGGATGCGGTGGCCCTTTCCGAGCGCCTTAGGGACAAGGGCATCGAGCTTCTCCTTTGGGTCTTGGAAAACCTTCCCCACCTCACCCCCGCGCCCCAGGAGGGCGAGCCCTCCTATGCCCCTCTCCTTACCAAGGAGGAGGGGCGTATCCGCTTTGCGGATAGCGCCCAGGCCATCTACAACCGCCACCGGGGGGTGCAGCCCTGGCCGGGAAGCTACTTCTTCCACGGGGGCAGGCGGGTGAAGGTCCTAAAGATGCGCCCCGAGCCGGGGGCGGGGGAGCCTGGGGTGGTGCTGGGAGTAGACCGGGAAGGGGTCTTGGTGGGTACCGGGGAGGGAGCCATCCGGCTTTTGGAGGTCCAGCCCGAGGGAAAGCGCCCCATGCCTGCGGCCGACTGGGCGCGGGGGTATGGGGTGGGGCCGGGTACCCGCTTGGAATGAGGGGACTCCCCAACCTGGTTTAGCCGGGTTGGGGCCTTAAAACTCCTCGTCCCACTCCACGATGGTTTCGCTGGTGAGGGTGGTGGCGGATGGCCTTTGGTCTTGGGTGGCGGTTACCTCCCGCCCCCGCTCCCTGAGGAGGCCGAACTGGGCGGCGATGCCCCTGAGCCCGGCCGCGCTGAAGGCCACCACCAGGAAGATGGCGCTCCCCCAGGCCAGGTAGGGCACCAGGCCTTGGCCGATGGAGAGGTTGCTCAGGAAGGCCAGGAAGGGCGCACCCCCATAATCGGCCATGATGGCGCCGAAGTAGGAGAGCCCCTCCACCACGATGGGCAGGAAGAGGAAGAGAAAGGCCAGGGCCAGCAGGTTCCAGTAGACGTTTCGCCCCCCGAAGGTGAGGCGGATCAGGTAGAGGGGAAAGAGGCTTAAGGCCGCGGCCAGGAGAAAGAGGACGGCCCGGGGGATGCCTGCGCTCAGGGTGAGCCAGAGCTTGAAGGAAAGCCAGGGGGTGGAGGCGGGGCCTTGGGCGAACTGCCTCTTTAGTTCCTCGAGGCCTTCGTATACGGCGAACACATCCAGGGTGCGAAGGCCCGTTGCCGTGGAGAGGTGGATTAGGCTGGAGCTTACCTGCTGGGTAAGCTCGGGATTGATCAAGGAGAACAGGGGTTCCAGCTGCACCTGAAACCGCCAGAGCGTCCTTTGCAGGTGCTCCCTGGCCAGGTCGGGATTGGCCCTGCCCAGGGCGTTGGCGGCAAGCCCCACCTCCAACAAGACCTGGTCTACGGCGTCCAGGAGCTCAAAGTTGTAGTTGTATCCCAGGTCATAGGCTTGCTGGCGGAACCGCCTGGCGGTTTCGGGGTCCATCCAAGGGGGCGTGCGGAACGTTTCCACCGTGGCCACCGCGTCCAGAGAAGGAGAGGATGCGGGGGAGGCTTGGGGAGCAGGGGAAATGGGAGGGGAAGCGGAAGGCGAAGGGATAGGGGGAGAGGGCGGGGAAGCAGCCGAAGGCGTGGAGGAGGGTTTCCCCGCAGAGGGGCCGGGGGAGGACTGGGCCGGAGCGGGGGAAGGTGGGGGGGTAGCCGAAGGGGAAGGCGCCGCCTGGGTTTGCAAATGCCTTCGCCAAGCCAGGGCCCTTTCCTGCAAACCCCTTACCGAGGATCGGAAGTCCTCCCCACCGGAAACCTGGCCTATGGCCTGGATGAAGTCCTGGGCTTTAAGGGTGCTTTGGGGGCTATCCTGGATTACCAGGAAGCGGGCGTAGGCCCGGGCCAAGGCCAGGTAGGCCTGGGGGCGGGAGCCGGCGGAAAGAGCCTGGCCCAGGTCCTCGGCCATGAGTTGCAGGTAGCCGGCTTCCAGCCTGCGCCGGGCTTCCTCGGGAGCCAGGCTTTCCGCCCCCTGGGCCACGGGCTGGGATAAACCGGTGGCCCGGACCAGGCGGGTGAGGTAAAGGGCTTTTTGGCCAGGGGGGGCCTGGAAGAAACCATCGTAAAGCGCCTTGCCCAGCAGGTGGCGCACCAGGAGGAGGCGGGCCTCGAGGTCCACCCGGCTTTGCCTAAGCACCGCCTGCCGGGCGTCCTGCAGGTGCAGCAGAGTGGCGTCGCGCAACACAGGAGGAAGCCCGTCGCTTTCCTGTCGCAGAAGGCTTTGCGCCCGGTCCAGGGCGGAAAGGGCCTGGGTGGGGTTTTCCAGGCGCACCTGCCTTAGGGCTTCCTCCAGGCGGTCGTAGACCTGGGGCAGGGGGGCGGCCAAGGCCAGAAGGCCGAGGAATGGGGCTAGGGCAAACCACCGTTTCATCCGTTGACCTCCGCTAGGGATATGAGCCGCCTCAAGGCGTGAAGGAGGCGGCCGATATTGGCTTCCTTTCTGGCGAGAAGGCCGATGTATCCCTGGGCCAGGGGTCTTAAGGCCACGATTTCCCTTTCTAGGATGGCATAGAAGATTCCGTAACCCTGGCGCTTGAGGAGGGGATAGGCCAGGTCCAAGGGGGCAGGCTCCCCGGAAAAAAGCTCCTCCTTGCCGTTTGTGCCTGCCACTACCACCCCCGTCACCCCCTCCAGGCGGGCGAGCCTCTTGGCCAAGTGCTGGCGGGCCAAGGGATCCTCGAGGTCCACAGCCTCCACGGGTAGCCCTTCTTCCTCGGTTTCGGAGGCCTCGGCTTCCGCCACCTGGGAAGCGGCGAGCTCCCTCCATTCCCGGGCCAGGGCCTTAAGCTCGGGGGGCATTTCCCGGAAGGGCAGGAGGCGGCGGAGCTCAGGCCAGAGGATTTCCTCTAGAAGGTGCGCCCACTCCCCTGGCGAGGTGGGCCTTCTCTGGGCCAAGGCCCGCCTCAGCAGGTTCTCCGCAGCCCGGGGGGAAACATACCGGCTTAGAACCTCCAAAAGGCTTTCCTCGTTCGCCGCCATAGAGGGCACCCTGGGGCTTGCCAATCTGCCCCTCAGAGTGTACCATAACCTCTGCCCGAGCGATCGGGCAAAAGCCGCTGGGGTGTCGTCTAACGGCAGGACAGCGGACTCTGGATCCGCCGGTCGTGGTTCGAGTCCACGCACCCCAGCCAAAACCTGGCCCCATCGACTAGTGGTTAGGTCACCGCCCTTTCAAGGCGGCGGCGGGGGTTCGAGTCCCCCTGGGGTCACCAGAAGCAGTCCGAGCCGCGCACGGCCCCATCGTCTAGAGGCCTAGGACACGGCCCTCTCAAGGCCGAGACGGGGGTTCGAATCCCCCTGGGGTCACCAGATGCGGCTCGGATTGCTTTTTCATCCGGCTGAAGCTTGCCTTGACTTGCGCCCGGGGGTTGGGGGAAACTGGGTAAGCTATACCCCCGCTAGGTATAGGGGGGTGTAACCTGGACGAAGGAGGAGGGATCCATGGAGTTCACCCTCACGGGGCTTGCGGGAAGCGGCGAAAAGGAGGAGCGTTACGACGTGGTCATCATCGGCGGCGGGCCTGCGGGCCTCACCGCGGGGATTTACGCCGGACGGGCCCAGCTCAAGACCGTCATCCTGGAAAAGGGTCTTCCCGGTGGGCAGATCGCCCAGACCGACGAGGTGGAGAACTACCCCGGTTTCCCCGAGGGCATTTCCGGGCCGGAGCTGGCCAGCCGAATGGTCCAGCAGGCGGAGAAGTTCGGGGCCAGGATCGTCATGGACGAGGTGCTGGGCCTCGAGGTCCAGGACGGGGGTTTTCTGGTGCGGGGGTTTGAGCGCTCCTACTTCGGGCGCGCGGTCATCATCGCCACCGGGGCCAATCCCAGGAAGCTCGGGGTGCCCGGGGAGGAGAGGTTCTATGGCCGGGGGGTATCCACCTGCGCCACCTGCGACGGCTTCTTCTACCGCGACAAGGAGGTGGTGGTGGTGGGGGGTGGGGATGCGGCGGTGGAGGAAGGGCTTTTCCTCACCAAGTTCGCCCGCAAGGTAACCCTTGTCCACCGCCGGGACGAGCTGAGGGCCAACAAGGTGGCCCAGGCTCGGGCCTTCCAGAACCCCAAGATGCACTTCCTCTTCTCCCATATCGTCACCGAGGTCCTGGGGGAGGATCAGGTAACGGGGGTGCGCCTTAAGAACCTGAAGACGGGGGAGGAATACGTCTACCCCACGGATGGAGTCTTCGTCTTCATCGGCCACGAGCCCAACACCGCCTTCCTCAAGGGGGTGGTGGAGCTGAGGCCCGACGGCTACGTGGCGGTGCGGGATGAGGTCTTCACCTCGGTGCCTGGCATCTTCGCCGCCGGGGATGTGGCGGACCCCATCTACCGCCAGCTCACCACCAGCGTGGGGGCGGGCACCCGGGCGGCCATGATGGCGGAGCGCTACCTGGCGGAGGCCCATGAGAAGGTGAGTTAGGGCTTGGGGTGCGGGGCCTGGGGCTTTGGGGGCTTTTTCTTTGGGGTTTGGGCCTGGCCCAGGCTTCCATCCTTTACCTTCCCCTGGACGACCGTCCTCCCAACTGGGGCCCGTGCGCCTGGGAGCGGGTGGCCTGCCCTCCCCGGGAGGTCTACCGGGGGCCTGAGGGGGCCGATCTTGCCGCCTTAGGGGCCTGGCTTTTGGCGAGCCCGGGGGAAAAGCTGGTGGCCAGCCTGGACGCCCTGGCCTACGGCGGGCTTCTCCAAAGCCGCCACCTGGCCCTGCCGGCGGAGGATGCCCTGGCTCGGCTTGCACCCCTGCTGGCCTGGAGGGTTCGTTACGGAGGGGAGCTTCTCCTTTTCGGGGTGGTGCCCCGTTGGGACGCCACCCAGCGGCAGAGAAACCGGGCGGTCCTCGAGGCCTTGGCCTCCTGGCCGGGGCTTCCCGGGGTTTATCTGGAGGCGGTTTGGGACGATGCCCTGCGCAACTCCCCCGCCCCCAGAGAGGCTAAGGCCCTTCCCTACCCTAGCCGGCCCGGGGCGGACGAGGCAGGGCAGGTGCTTCTCCTAAGGGCCTTTAGACCAGGTCTAAAGGTCGCCGTGGTCTACGAGGAGGAGGCCCTGGCGGAGCGCATCACCCCTTATGAGGGGATTCCCTTGCGGGACACGGTGAGGGGGGTGTTGCAAAGCGCCCTGGCTATGGAGGTTTCCCTGGAAGGGAGGCCGGACCTGGTCCTTTACGTCTACGGGGGTGGGAATCCCAGGAGGGCTGTCCGCCACCTCCTTGGCCTCATGTCCCGCTTCCCCGTGGCCCTGGCGGATCTTTCCCGGGTGAACCGGGGGGATCCTGGGCTCATGGCTTACCTGCTGGGCCTCGGGCTTTACCCCCGCCTTGCCTCCTACGCCTCCTGGGGTACCCCGGCCAACAACCTGGGAAGCGCCCTGGCCCAGGGAGGGCTTTTCCTGAAGGACCCGGAGGCGCGGCTTAGGCGCCTGGCCGAGGCCTACTTCGCCCACTGGTGGGGGGAGGTGGGCCGCCCTTGGGCAAGGACCCGTTTCCCCGAGCCCCTGCCCCCGGAGGCCCGGGGGGTGGCGGCTCTTTGGCCGTACCTGGAGCTGGAGGGGTACCGGGTGGACCTCGAGGGCCTGCGCTTCCCCTGGGATCGATCCTTTGAGGCCGAGGCCCGCTTGGGTTTGACCGCCCTTGCCCTTGAGTTTGGGGGTAGGGCCCGGCCCACGTGGTAGGGCGAGGGGCGTTGTGGCCCCAAGCTGGCGGCGGTGTTCCTGAACCCGGTCCGCTAGCCTACTCCACGGTGACGCTCTTGGCCAGGTTCCTGGGCTGGTCCACGTCCCGCCCCAGGAGGACGGCGATCTCGTAGGCCAGAAGCTGCAGGGGCACCACGCTCACGATGGGGGCGAGGAGGGGGTGGACCTCCGGCACGTAGAGCACATCCTGGGCCAGTTTTGGGATCTCCGCATCCCCCTCGGTGGCGATGGCGATCACCCTGCCTCCCCGGGCCCGCACCTCCTGGATGTTGGAGAGGGTCTTCTCGTAAAGAGGCCCCCGGGTGGCCAGGACCACCACCGGCAGGTGCTCGTCGATCAGGGCGATGGGCCCGTGCTTCATCTCCCCGGCGGGGTAGGCCTCCGCGTGGATGTAGCTGATCTCCTTGAGCTTCAGGGCGCCCTCATAAGCCGTGGGGGCCTGCACGTGCCGGCCCAGGAAGAGGAAGTCCTGGGCCTGGTGGTACTTCTCCGCCAGGTGGGCGATGAGGGGACGCTTTTCAAGAACTTCCTCCACCAACCGGGGAAGCTTGCGCATCTCCTTGAGGAGGCCTTGGGCCTTTTCCTTGGGGAGGATCCCCCTCCTTCGGCCAAAGTGGACGGCCAGCATGGCCATGGCGGCAAGCATGGCGATGTAGGCCTTGGTGGAGGCCACCCCGATCTCGGGGCCCGCATGGATGTAGAGCACGTCCTCCACCTCCCGGGTGATGCTGGAGCCCTTGGCGTTGATAACCCCCAGGGTCCTGGCCCCCTTGGCCTTGGCTTCCCGGATGCCCTCCAGGGTGTCTATGGTTTCCCCCGACTGGCTGATGGCGATGGCCAGGGTCTTTTCGTCCACCACGGGATCCCGGTAGCGGTACTCGCTGGCCACGTCCCACTCCGTGGGGATGCGGGCCAGGGCTTCCAGGAGGTACTTCCCGTACCAGCCGGCGTAGGCGGCGGTGCCGCAGGCGATCACGTGGATGCGGTCGATGGCCAGGGGGTCCAGGCCAAGGCCGAGCTCCACATCCCCTTCCTCCTCCCTGAGGCGCCCTCCCAGGGTGTTTTCCAGGACCCAGGGTTGCTCGTAGATTTCCTTGAGCATGTAGTGGGGAAAGCCTCCTTTCTCGGCGGCCTCGAGGGTCCAGTCGATCTCCACCACCTCCCGGGGCAGGGGATGGCCCTCGAGGTCCGTGACCGCCACCTCCTCCCGGGTGATGCGGGCCAGGTCCCCGTCGTGCAGGAAGATGACCCGGCGGGTGTAGGGAAGGAGGGCGGGTACGTCCGAGGCCAGAAAGTTCTCCCCCTCCCCCAGGCCGATCACCAGGGGGCTCACCGTGCGGGCGGCCACGATCTCCTGGTGGTCCTCGTGGGCCACCACCACCGCGTAGGCTCCCCGCACCTCCTTCAGGGCTTCCCTCAGGGCCTGGAAAAGGTCCCCCCGGTACTTCTCCTCTATGAGGTGCGCCAGGACCTCCGTGTCGGTTTCCGAGGCGAAGCGGTGCCCCCGCGCCCTTAGAGCCTCTTTAAGCTCCAGGTAGTTCTCGATGATCCCGTTGTGGATGACGGCGATCTTGCCGTCCTCTGTGGTGTGGGGATGGGCGTTGGGGTCGGTGGGGGCTCCGTGGGTGGCCCAGCGGGTATGGCCGATGCCCAAAGGCCCCTCCAAGCGCTCCTCCTTCAGGGCGCTTTCCAGGGCGGAAAGCTTCCCCGAGCGCTTCACCACCTTAAGCCCTTCCGGGGTCCTTACCGCCACCCCGGCGGAGTCGTATCCCCGGTACTCCAGCCTCCTAAGGCCATCTATGAGCACATCCGTGGCGTTGCGAAAACCGATATAGCCTACGATTCCACACATATAACATCCTTTGGGGTGGCCAAGCGCTTGGCCACCCAGAACCTCCTATCCCTTCGCCCTGCCCCGCGGTTGTCCCTGAAGAGGGCTTTCCCTTGGGGCTTTTCTCAGGCGGGCGGGGCGGGCACACCCCGGGCGGCATCCGCGGATTCCTCGACCTTTCCCGGTTTCCCGGTTATCCCCTTCTCGGGGTCCGCCACCTCGTCAGGCCTTTTCGGCCCCCTGCGCTTCCCGCCTTCCTCCTTCCTGGCTGATTTTTTTCCTCCCTCCCACCCCCCTCCTTCGGCGGAGTATAGCAAAACCTTAAGGCCAAAAGGCTTGACAAGGTCTGGGTGAGGCTTTTATGATACCAGCGGACGCAAGGCGAAAGTTCTTTCTTAGAAGCAAGGTCTTGCGTCCCGGAAGGCACCCTTTGGGGAGGAAACGCGGCAACTCGCCCAAAGCGGAGCTTCCGAAACCCTAAAGGGGGTGTAAGGAAGTATGAAGAAAAGGCTAGTCATGCTACTGGCGGGGCTTTTGACCGTGCTCTCCATGGGCTTCGGTCTAGCCCAGTTCTCCGACGTGCCCGCCGGGCACTGGGCCAAGGAGGCGGTGGAGGCCCTGGCGGCCAAGGGGATCCTCGTGGGCTTCCCCGATGGCACCTACCGGGGCAACGAGACCCTCACCCGCTACCAGGCGGCCCTCATCATCTACCGCCTCCTGCAGCAGATCGAGGAGGAGCTGAAGGCCAAGGGTGAGTCCCCCACCATGCAGGCCATGTCCTCCGAGGACATCGAGGCCCTGAAGAACGCCGTGCAGGAGCTGGCCGCGGAGCTTGCTGCCTTGGGCGTGCGGGTCTCGGCCCTCGAGGACAGCGCCGCCACCAAGGAGGACATCGCCCGCCTCGAGGCCATGATCCAGGAGCTCAAGGCCCAGCCTGCTCCTGAGCCCGGCATGGACGCCGCTGCGCTTCAGGACCTGGCCGACCGGGTGGAGGCGGCCTCCATCGCCGCCGACACTGCCCTGGCCCAGGCCCAGCAGCTGGCCGAGCAGCTGGATGCCTTGGCCCAGGATGTGGAAGGGGTGAAGGGCGACCTGGCTTCCCTCCAGACCCAGGTGGAGGCCAACGCCCAGGCCATCCAGGCCCTCAATGAGCTCGCCGTCCTCCTCAACCAGGATGTCCTCTCCCTGCAGGACCGGGTGACCGCCCTGGAGAAGGGCTTGGCTGACTTGCAGGGGATTGACTTTGAGCAGTTCGCCTCCAAGGAGGATGTGGCTGCGGTGCAGGAGTTCGCCGCCGCCCTCCGCTCCGACTTGGTGGGGCTCTCCGAGAAGGTCTCCAAGCTCGAGGGCCAGGTGGCGGAGCTCTCCAAGGTGCAGTACACCATCTCGGGGAGCCTTACCGCCACCTACGGGATGAAGACCCTTGCGGGCACCAACTTTGATATCGACCGTCTCTTCTCCACGCCTTTCAGCACGGGGGTCTTTGGGGCAAGTCAGGTGGCTTCTTCCGTTATCCTTGAGGACGTCGCTTCCGCCAACCTTTCCAGCGGCTCCCTGAGCCTCACCTTAGGGGTGAAGAACACCGCTCCTGCCGCCACTGGCGTTGCGGTTTCCGAGGCGAGCGCGGTGGTCCAGGTGCCCGTGGCCTTTGGTACATCCTTTAGCGCTGCGCCCACAGTCCGGGTCAACGCCGCCACCGTGCGGGGTAGCGTGGACGGCCAGGCCTTCTCCGTGGCCTACAGCCGCGCGGCCAGCAGCTTCAAGTTCAACGATTACCTCTTCGTCAACGACAGCGATCCCGCGGGCCGCGAGACCCGCCAGGGGGTGGTGGCCACCTTCACGGGGAGCAAGCTGCCTCTGACGCCTACGGTGACGGTAGTAGCTGGGGTGAGCGACACCGCTGACAACGGTGGTGGTGGCGGGAACCTCCAGGGCAACTACTTCGGCTTCCGCTTCGCCACCAAGCCCATTGCTGGCCTGGACCTGGCCCTGAGCTACGCGGCCAACAACGTCAACCCCTCCCGCTCTGCCCTTGGCCTGGACGGCACCTTCAAGCTGGGCGATTTCTCTGTGAAGGGTCTCTTCGTTACCTCCAAGGTGACCAACATTGGTGGTTACTTCCGGGACTACTTTGACCCCGCTGTGGCTGACTGGGCCTACTACGTCCAAGCTGAGGCTAAGCTGGGGCCTTTGGGTCTCAAGGCAAACTACCGGGCCATTGACCCCCAATACGCCAACGGCGTGGCGGGGATGTCTGGTAGCCACCTGGCCTACTATGGAGGCCTGGGAGGCTTCCAGTCACCGGCTCCCTACCCTGCTAATCAGGAAGGCTTGGGGGTTGAGCTTTCGGCCGACTTAGGGCCAATCAGCCTTGCTGCGAAGGGGGATAGCTCCACTACCTATCCCTACACGGGTGGCCCAAGCAGCACTAGCCTTGGGGTTTCCGCTAATACCCGTCTCTTTGCTGGGTTTAGCCTTAAGGCCGCTTACGATACTTCCTACACTGGAACTGGTTACTTTAGCCTTACCACTCAAACGGCCTCTACGGTTACCGCCACCCTGCAACACGATGGCGGAGCCAAGGACGCCCTGGTCAAGGACCTTAACCTGACCTTCCAGGGTACTTACAACACCATTACCAACGTCTTTGGCCTCACCGCCCACGCCACCTACAAGCTGGGGCTTGGTCCCATCAGCCTGGACCGCATCCTTGCCCGCTATGCGGATCCCGACCTGAACGTTGCCAACGACCAGACCCTGAAGGGCGGCCTCCAGGCCTCCTTGGACCTTGGTGGCTTCCTGCCCTTCAAGCCCAAGCTCACGGGCGAGGTGGCGGCCCGGCAGACCGGGGGCGCGGGCGGCACGGAGGAGCTCAAGTGGGGCGTGGGTCTCTCCCTGGGCGAGTTCCTCTTCCCGGGCTCCAGCGCCGAGGTGCGCTACGCCCAGTACCGGGCAAGCAATGTGACCAGCGTGGCCGTAGGCGTGAATGACCATGCCTTTGCTGCGGACAAGGACCGGATTTACTCCGACCCTGGTGCTAACAGCGGTACCCTTGCCGGCTTCAACGTCACCTGGCGCTACTACGACTTCCGCGTGGACTACGGCGAGTACCTGTTGGATCGGTCTGGCGGTCCGGACCACGCCCGTACCTTCCGCGTGACCTACACAGTGAACTTCTAGGCTCCCCAGGCTTAGGCCCCCGCCCTTCGGGGCGGGGGTTCTTTTTCCCTCCCCAACCTCCCCCTAAACTGAGGGGGATGACCTTCCGCTACCGGGGTCCCACCCCCAAGGGGGACCAGCCCCGGGCCATCCAGGAGCTGGTGGAGGCCTTAAGGGATGGGGAGCGCTTCGTCACCCTCCTCGGGGCCACGGGGACGGGGAAGACGGTGACCATGGCCAAGGTGATCGAGGCCATGGGAAGGTCTGCTTTGGTGCTGGCTCCCAACAAGATCCTGGCGGCTCAGCTCGCCGCGGAGTTCCGGGAGCTTTTCCCGGAAAACGCCGTGGAGTACTTCATCAGCTACTACGACTACTACCAGCCCGAGGCCTACGTGCCGGGGAAGGACCTCTACATCGAGAAGGACGCCAGCATCAACCCCGAGATCGAGCGCCTGAGGCACTCCACCACCCGTAGCCTCCTCACCCGCAGGGACGTGGTGGTGGTGGCCTCGGTCTCCGCCATCTACGGCCTCGGGGACCCCCGGGAGTATAGGGAGCGGAACCTGGTGGTGGAGCGGGGGGCGGTCTACCCCCGGGAAGCCCTCTTGGAGAGGCTCTTGGAACTTGGGTACCAGCGGAACGACATCGACCTCGCCCCGGGCCGGTTCCGGGCCAGGGGAGAGGTGCTGGAGATCTTCCCCGCTTACGAAACCGAGCCCCTCCGGGTGGAGCTCTTCGGGGACGAGGTGGAAAGGATCCTCCAGGTGCACCCCGTCACCGGGGAGAGGCTTAGGGAGCTTCCCGGCTTCGTGCTCTTCCCCGCCACCCACTACCTTTCCCCCGAGGGGCTGGAGGGGATCCTGAAGGAGATCGAGAAGGAGCTATGGGAAAGGGTCCGCTACTTTGAGGAAAGGGGGGAGGTCCTCTACGCCCAGCGCCTTAAGGAGCGCACCCTTTACGACCTGGAGATGCTCCGGGTCATGGGCACCTGCCCGGGGGTGGAGAACTACGCCCGCTACTTCACCGGCAAGGCCCCGGGGGAGCCCCCCTACACCCTTCTCGACTACTTCCCCGAGGACTTCCTGGTCTTCCTGGACGAGTCCCACGTGACCGTGCCCCAGCTTCAGGGGATGTACCGGGGGGACTATGTGCGCAAGAAGACCCTGGTGGACTATGGCTTCCGCCTCCCCAGCGCCCTGGACAACCGCCCCCTTCGCTTTGAGGAGTTTTTGGAGAGGGTGTCCCAGGTGGTCTTCGTTTCCGCCACCCCGGGGCCCTTTGAGCTTCAGCACTCGGGGCGCATCGTGGAGCAGATCATCCGTCCCACGGGGCTTCTGGATCCCCTGGTGGTGGTGAAGCCCACGGAGAACCAGATCCTGGACCTCATGGAGGGGATCCGGGAGCGGGCGAAGAGGGGGGAAAGGACCCTGGTCACCGTCTTAACCGTGCGCATGGCGGAGGAGCTTACCGCCTTCTTGCAGGAGCACGGGATACGGGCCCGCTACATGCACCACGAGCTGGATGCCTTTGAGCGCCAGGCCCTGATCCGGGACCTGCGCCTCGGGCACTTTGACGCTTTGGTGGGGATCAACCTCCTGAGGGAGGGCTTGGACATCCCCGAGGTTTCCCTGGTGGCCATCCTGGATGCCGACAAGGCGGGCTTCCTGAGGAGCGAGCGAAGCCTTATCCAGACCATTGGCCGGGCGGCGAGGAACGCCAAGGGGGAGGTGTGGCTTTACGCCGATACCCTCTCCGAGGCCATGGAGAGGGCCATCCGGGAGACCAACCGGAGAAGGGCCCTCCAGGAGGCCTACAACCGGGAGCACGGCATCGTCCCGGAGACCGTGCGCAAGGAGGTTAGGGCCATCATCCGCCCCGAGGAGTACGGGGAGAAGGCTCCTGTGGAAGCCTGGGAGGGGGAGGACCTGAAGGAGCGGATCGCCGAGCTGGAGCTAGCCATGTGGCAGGCGGCGGAGGCTTTGGACTTTGAGCGGGCGGCGCGGCTACGGGATGAGCTACGGGCCCTCGAGGCCCGCCTGCAAGGCCTCACGCCCCCGGAAGCCCTGCCGGGAAGCCGGAAGCGGCGCAGGCGGCGCTAGGCCAAAAGCAGCACGGGGTTTTCCAGGTAAAGGGCCACCCGTTCTAGGAGCTTTCGGGCGATGGGGGCCTCGAGGCCCGAGGCGGCAAGCACCCCCTCCTGGGAGAGGAAAAGGCTCGGGCGGCCGGAGTGCACCTCCTCCTCCCCCGCAAAGCAGAGAAGTCCCTCCCCTTCCTCCCCCTCCTGCTGGCGGAAGAGGGCGAGGAAGCCATCCATGGGCCTTACGCCCCGCACCGCCTCCCCCGCCACCTGGCCCAGGAGGGGCCTTAGGGGAAGCTCCAGCTCCGCCAGGGCCTTCTCCGCCGCCTTGAGCAGGAAGGGAAGGGGGTTATGGGGCACCCCGTGGGCCTGGTGGAAGGCTTCCAGGGCTGCCTCCAGCCTCCCGGGGTCAAACCTCAGGCGCTGCACCCGCAAGAGGAAGGGAGCAGGAGCCGGGGCGGCGGTGAGGCCCGGGGCCGGGCTGGGCGGAGGGATGGGGGCGGCCAGGGGCGGGGGTTCCGGGGCAGGGAGCGCTTCCTCCAGGGCCTCTAGGGGTTCCGGGGTAGGGGCCTCCTGGGTTTCGCCGAGGAGGAGGTCTTCCTCCAGCTCCAGCTCCTCCGGTTCGGGGGAAAGCGCCTCCTCCTCGGCGGGAAGAAGGAGCTCCTCAAGCTCCTCCTCCACGGGCTCGGGGAGGAGGGTTTCCTCTTCCTCCAGCCCGGAGAGGGAAGGGGCTTGGTCTTCCCGGGCGGGTTCCCCGGCCAGGAGGAGGTCCTCCTCCAGGTCGAGGTCCAGGTCCTCCAGGAGGGCGGGCTCGAGGTCCAGCTCCTCTTCCGCCACCTCCTCCACCGCCAGGGTGGGGGCCTTGGGGGGTTCGGGGAGAACGTCTTCCAGATCCACGCCCTCCCGGCTCAGGACCTCTTGTACCCGCTTCAGTTCCTCTTCCGGGGGAAGGGGCGGGGCTTCCTCGGGCATGGGGGGCAGGTCCACCTCCCCGGCCATCACCTTGGCCAGGAAGGCAAGGATGTCCCGCTCCACGATGGTGCCATCGGGGCCGGTGCCCTGGAGCCTGCGCCAGTCTATGCCGTTTTCCTCGGCAAGACGCCGGGCCAAGGGCGTGATCTTGGGTTCGGCCATCTTGGCCCTATGATAACAAAGTGGAAGCCGCTTTCGCTCAACTCCTGGTGGAGTACTGCCTCGAGGCCCAGGAAGGGGAGACCATTTTGGTGGAGGCGGAGGCCCCGGCTTTGCCCCTCCTGCCCCATTTGAAAAGGGCCTTCCTGAAACGGGGGGCCTACCCCCTTTTCCGCATTGGCTACCCCGGGGAGGGGCGGGACTTCCTCCTCCACGGGAGGGCTTGGCTGGAGAGGATACCGGAGGTGGAGCGCGCTCTTTATGAGAAGGCGGACAAGTTCCTGCGCGTCCTTTCCGCGGAAAACCCCCTGGAGGGAGCCTCCCTGGACCCCGGCCTTTCCCTAAAGCACCAGCGGGCCTGGCGGCCTCTGGCCGAGCTCCGCCTGAACAAGCGCTGGACCCTCACCCTCTACCCCACGGTGGGGTACGCGGTGGGGGCGGGGATGGGGACGGAGGAGTTCCGGGAGTACCTTAAGGGGGCGTTATTCCTGGACCGGGAGGATCCGGTGGGCGCCTGGCGGGCCCTTTCCCGCTTCCAGGAGGCCTTGATCGGGAGGCTTTCCCAGGGCAGGGAGCTTCGCATCCAGGCCCCGGGCACGGACCTCAGGCTTTCCGTGGCGGGGAGGAGGTGGATCAACTCCGACGGCCGGCGCAACATGCCCTCGGGGGAGGTGTTCACCGGGCCCCTCGAGGATTCCGCCGAGGGGGAGGTGTGCTTCAACCTTCCCGCCTTCGTGGGGGGCAGGCGGGTGGAGGGGGTTTACCTGCGCTTTAAAGGGGGCGAGGTGGTGGAGGCCCGAGCGGAGGTGGGGGAGGAGTACCTGCTTGCGGCCCTGGCCACGGATGAGGGGGCCAGGCGGCTTGGCGAGGTGGGGATCGGCACCAACTTTGGCCTCACCCGGCCCACCGGCCTCATCCTCCTGGACGAGAAGATGGGGGGCACCGTGCACCTGGCCCTGGGCCGGAGCTACCCGGAAACCGGTGGGAAGAACCCAAGCGCCCTACACTGGGACCTGGTGCTTTCCCTAAGGGAGGGAAGCCTTCTCGTGGACGGCGAACCCCTGGTGGAGCGAGGGCGCTTCGTGGGCCTCCCTGAACCCTATCCCTTCTAGAGGTCCTTGCGTTCAAAAACCAAAGCCGCCAGGAAGGCGAAGCCCAGGGTGTAGATGAGGAGGAGAGGCAGGCCGAGCCCCGCTGCGTTGGGCCTTAAGTGGAGGTCCAGGTAGGTGGTGAGGAGGAAGGGGGTAAGGGCGGGAAAGGCCACCAGGAGGCGCATGAGAAGCAGGGTGGCCACCGCCGCCAGGGCGCTTGCCGTGGTGGAGAGGAAGACCGTGGCGTAGAAGAGGGCCAAGGCGGCGAGGGGTAAGAGGACGATCCCCGCCAGGAGGTGGGCGGAAAGGAGCTGGCCAAGGGCCTCTTGGGCGCTCAGAAAACCTACCCCGGCGAACCCTCCTGCCCCAAGCCCCGTGTCCCCGTAGAACCCTCCTAGCCCGTGGGGCAGGCCTGCCAGGAGGCTTCCCAGGAAGCTCGCCCCCAAAAGGACAAAGGGATAGAGGAGGGCAGAGAGGAGCTTGGCCAGGACGAGCCGGGTCCGGGAAAGGGGGTGGAGGAGGAGGCTTTTCAAGGTGCCTTGGGCCACCTCGCTTCCCAGGGACTCGCTGGCCGCCATCACCACCAAGAAGGGAAAGAGGAACTCCATCCCCGCCATCAGGCTAAGGGAAACCACCTGCCAGCCCGAGGCCAGGACCAGGCCGTACACTTCCTTAAGCCCTGGGGCCAAGGCCCACAGGAAGGGAAGAAGGAAGGCGGCCAGAAGCCCAAGCTGCACCGAGCGCAGGCGGAAGAGCTTGTAGAGCTCAAAGACCAGAAGCCTAAGCATGTTTCACCCTCTCCTGGTAGTAGAGCTTCAGGTCGAAACCTTGGGGATGGAAGGCCTTCACCCGGTACCCTTCCCTGAGAAGGGCTCCTAAGGCCGCCTCCGCCTCGCCCTCAAAGAGGATGGCCTGCCCTTGGATCCGGGCCGAGGCCACCTGGGGCAGGGTCTTGAGGAGGGCCAGGGCGCCTTCCAGGGGCTCGGCCTCGAGGCGGTAGGCCTTCCGCCCCTCGAGGACCACCTCGTCCAGAAGCCTCCCCCCTCCCAGGATCCCCACCTTGTGGGCGTACTGGCTCACCTCCTCGAGGTGGTGGGTGGAAAGGAGCACAGCCACTCCCTCCCGGGCCATCTCCTGCAAGAGGCTATGGACCAGCTCCACCCCCTCGGGGTCCAGGCCGCTGGTGGGTTCGTCCAGGACCAGGACCCTGGGCCGGTGCAGGATGGCTGCCGCCAGGCCCAGGCGCTGGCGTTGCCCCAGGGAGTAGCTTCCCACCTTCTGGTCGGCCACGGCGAGGAGCCTCAAGCGAGCCAGCACCTCCGTGATTCGGCCTTCCTCCGTCACCCCGGCCAGGTAGGCCCGCATCCTGAGGTTCTCCCGGCCCGTGAGGTAGGGATAGAAGGCGGCCGGAGCCTCCACCACCGCCCCCAGGTGGCGCCGGGCTTGGGGGTTTTGGTGCACGTCCTCCCCCAGGAGGAGGGCCCTTCCCTCGCTGGGAAAGGCCAGGCCGGTAACCAGGCGGATAAGGGTGGTCTTCCCCGAGCCGTTGGGTCCTGCCAGGGCGTAGACCTCCCCGGGACGCACGGAGAGGTTTATCTTCTCCAGGATGGGCTTGCGCCCGTAGCGCTTGCCCAAGCCCTCTAGCCTTAGGGCTTCCATGGGTGCTATACTACCCAAGCCCCCGGTCCAGCGCGACGGTCCGGGCGTGAACCGGGTCAGGTCCGGAAGGAAGCAGCCCTAAGCGCCACGGGTCGGGTGCCGCTGGGGCGCCGGGGGCAGTTATCCACAAGGTTATCCACAGGCCAAAAGGACCCATGGATAGCGGATCCAGAGGCGAAAAGGGCCTTGGGAACGAGGGTTTTGCTCACCGCCCTTCCTTGGCCTGGATGCGGACCACCCCCTTTTCCACAAGCCGGGCCACCTCCTCTGGGGTGTAGCCTGCTTCCCTTAGCACCGCCTCCGTATGCTCCCCAAGCAGGGGCGGGGGCAGGGAGGGGCTTGCCGGGGTGCGGGACAGGAAGCGCAAGGGGTTCGCCAGGGTGGGCAGGGCTTCCAAGAGGGGATGGGGAAGGGTCCAGATGGCCCCCCGGGCCTGGGCCTGGGGGTCTTGGAAGGCTTCGGCCAGGTCGTTCACCGGGGCGGCGGGGATGCCCTTCTCCCGAAACCTTTCCAGCCAGTGGGCCCGGGGTTGGGTCTTGAGCACCTGGGAAATAGCCTCCACCACCTCCTTTCTTGCCTCCACCCTCTCTGCGTTGGTGGGAAACCGCGCCGGGAGGTCCGGGAGGTTCAGGACCTGGCAGAGCCTGGCGAACTGCTCGTCGTTCCCCACCGCCAAAACCAGCCAGCCGTCCGCCGCGGGAAAGGCCCCGTAGGGCACGATCTGGGCGTGGGCGTTGCCCAGGCGCTTGGGGGGTTTGCCCGTGAGGAGGTAGCTTTCCCCCAGGTTGGCCAGGGCGAAGAGGCCCACGTCAAAGAGGGAAAGGTCGATGTGCTGGCCCAGGCCGCTTTTTTCCCGCTCGTAAAGGGCGGAAAGCACCGCCACCGCCCCCATCATCCCCGTCATCACGTCGATCCAGGCCACCCCCACCTTCATGGGGGGGCCTTCCGGCTCCCCGGTGACGGACATGATGCCGGTGTAGCCCTGCAAGGCGGCATCGTACCCGGGTTCCTGGGCCCTGGGTCCCGTGTGGCCGAAGCCGGTGATGGAGAGGTAGACCAGGCGCGGGTTAAGCTCCCTCAGGCTTTCATAGTCCAGGCCGTAGCGCCTCAGGTCCCCGGTTTTGAAGTTTTCCACCAGGACATCGGCCCTTTGGGCTAGCCTGCGCACCACCTCCTGGCCCTCGAGGGTCTTGAGGTCCAAGGCCAGGCTCTTCTTGCCCCGGTTCACGGAGAGGAAATAGGCGCTCTCCCCTTTGACAAAGGGGGGTCCCCAGCCCCGGGTTTCATCCCCCCAAGGGGGCTCCACCTTGATCACCTCCGCCCCCAGGTCGGCCAGGATCATGGTGCAAAGGGGCCCCGCCAGCACCCGGGAGAGGTCCAGCACCTGGATGCCGGAAAGAGGTTGCATGGGAGCATCTTAAGGCCCAGGCCCCTGTGGGGTATATTGGGCACGTGGGCCGGGCTTTGGGGCATCTTCTGGTCTTTTTGGCCTTGTTTTTCGTCCTCCTTCCCTTTCTCTGGATGGCCTACGCCGCCTTCATGCCCAAGGAGGCGGTGTACTCGGGGGAGCTCTTCTCCAAGGTGGGCTTTAGCCTGGAAAACGTCCAGGGCCTGGCCAAGGAGGGGTTTTGGGGCCGGCTCTTCTTCTCCCTGGGGCTTTCCTCGGGGGTGGTGCTTCTTCAGCTTTTCACCGCCCTTCTGGCGGCCTACGCCTTAAGGGCGGGGCTTGGGCTTCTTCCCTTTTACCTGGTGCTGATGGCCGTGCCCGCCGAGCTCCTCCTGGTCCCCCTCTATGGCATCCTCAAGGGGCTTTCCCTTCTGGACACCTTTTGGGCCTTAGCCTTGCCTTTTGCGGCCAGCCCCTTTGTCATCTACCTGGTTTACCAGGCCATGCGGGGGGTGCCCGAGGAGCTTTTGGAGGCAGCCAGGCTGGATGGGGCGGGGCACCGGGTGCTGCTTTTCGGCATCCTTTTCCCCTTGGTGCGCCCCACCCTAGTGGCGGCTGGGGTGCTGGCCTTCGCCGCCCATTGGAACCTGGTGCTCTACCCCAGGGTGATGGTTTCCGACCCCAGGCTCTGGACCCTCCAGACCTGGCTTACGGACCTGCAGCGCAAGTACCCCACCGACTGGGGCCTCCTTTCCGCTGCTGCCCTTTTCTCCGTCCTTCCCATCGCCTTGCTCTACCTCGTCTTTGAGAGGCGGGTGGTGGCCACCTTTGAGGAGGGCTTGAAGGGCTGATCCCCGAAGGGCTATCCTCGTCCCGAGGAGGCAACGGGTATGCGGGCAGTCTGGACCTTGGCGCTTCTCCCGCTTCTCCTTGCGGGGTGCCTTCCGGTGGCCGTTTTGCGTTCGCCCGAGCCGGTGCGGGGAGAGGAGCTGGCCCTGGGGCTCAGCCTGATACGGAATCCCTTTGCCAACCGGGATCGTTACCCCCTGATTCCCCTTCCCTATTTGGCCTATGCCCGGGGCGATGGGGCCCAGGAGGAGAACTTTTCCGTTCAGCTTGGCCTTCGGGCTGGGCTTAAGGCCACCTTAGCCCCGGGGGTGGCCTTGGACCTGGGGATCACGCCTCCCCTCTTCCTCCTCGGGGATGCGGGAGGATTCCCCTTTGTGCTGGACGGGGGGGTGCTCCTGGGCCAGGGGGGGTTTTACCTGAGCCCCCGCCTTCACTTGGCCGTGGGGCTTCTTCCTCCGTGTACGCCCGGAGGGTACAACTTTTTCTGCGGCCCCCCTGTCCTCCCGGTGCTCCAGGCGGCTTTCGGTTATATGGGGCCGGAGGGGGGCCTCGAGGCGGGGGCTTTCGTGGGGGAAAACCCCATCATCTATCTGGCGGGGGCCCTTCGCTTCCGCCTTGAAACCGGGCCCTAAGCTGGGCCAGCCGGGCCCGAACCCGCTCCTCCCAGCCCTCCCCCTGGGCCTGGAAAAGGAGGAGGCCCTCGAGGCCCTCAGGCAGGTACCTTTGGGCGAAGCTACCTTCCTTGTCCTCGTGGTAGTAGGCGTAGCCCTCCCCGTGGCCCAGAGCGCGGGCCAGGCCGGTGGGGGCGTTCCTCAGGTTCAGGGGAACGGGGGCCTCGGGGTGGGCCCTGGCCGCCTCCTCCGCCCGCTTCCAGGCGGCATAGAGGCTGTGGCTCTTCGGGGCCAAGGCGAGGTAGACCGTGGCCTCCACCAGGGCCAGCTCCCCTTCCGGGCTTCCTAGGGCCTCGTAGGCCTCCTTGGCGGCCACGGTGAGCCTTAGGGCCAGGGGGTCGGCGAGGCCTACGTCCTCGAGGGCCACCCGGATGAGCCTCCGGGCGAGGTACCGGGGGTCGGCCCCGCCTTTGAGGAGCCTCGCCAGGTAGTAAAGGGCGGCGTCCACGTGGCTTCCCCGCAGGGACTTGTGGAGGGCGGAGACCAGGTCGTAAAAGCGGTCCCCCTCCCGGTCCATGCCGAAGCGCTCCGCCCCCAGGGCCTCCCGCACGCTCTTTAGGTCCACCCGGCCGAAGCTTGCGGCCAGCTCTAAGGTGTTCAGGGCAAAGCGGGCATCCCCCTCGGCCGCCCTCGCCAGGAGCCTTAGGGCCTCCTCCTCGTAAGGGGTGCCGGGAAGCCCCCGGGGGTCCTCCAGGGCCCGGCGGAGGAGGGCGAGGAGGTCGGCCTCCTGGAGGGGCTTCAAGGGGAAAAAGCGGAGGCGGGAGCGGAGGGCGGGGGTGAGCTCAAAGGCGGGGTTTTCCGCGGTGGCCCCGATCAGGGTGAGGAGGCCGGACTCCAGGTGGGGTAGGAGGGCGTCCTGCTGGGTGCGGTTGAAGCGGTGCACCTCGTCCAGGAAGAGGACGAGGCCCCCTTCCCTCCGGGCCCTTTCCACCACCGCCCTTACCTCCTTAACCCCGGCCTCCACCGCAGAAAGCCTTAGGAAGGGCTTGCCCACCCCTTCCGCCAGGATCTGGGCCAGGGTGGTCTTGCCCGTGCCCGGGGGGCCGAAGAGGACCATGGAGGAAAGCCTTTTCGCCTCCAGCATCCGCCTTAAAAGCCCTTGGGGCCCCGTGAGGTGGGGCTGGCCCAGGACCTCGTCCAGGGAACGGGGCCTGAGGCGCTCGGCAAGGGGCTCCATCCCCCTCATGCTAAGGCCAGGGTAAGGGGAGGCATGGTAGGCTTGGAAGGAACATGCGCTGGCTTTTCCTCCTGCCCTGGGGCCTCTTCCTTTTGGGGCTTGCTCCCCTGGCCTTGACCGAACCCTTGGGCCAGGTGGAGCGGGGGCTTGGCCTTCTCCTTGCCGCCCTTTTGCTGGCGGCGGCGGGGAGCCTGTACTCCCGGTTCCCCGTGGTGTTTTCCGTGCAGTTTTTCCTGGTGCTGGGCCTTGGCCTCCTGGCGTTCCAGCTGGCCTTGGAAAGCACCCTGGCCTTCGCGGGGTTGGCGGGTTCGGGTTACACGGCCCTTGGGGGGATTCTGGGGGCCTTGGCCTTGGGCCTGGCCTTCTTCCTGGGCACGGGCAGGGAGGCTCCCCTTTTGCCGGCCCTCGAGGGGATGGGGACCCGGGAGGACCTCCTGCGCCTGGCCGGGGCCTTGGAGGGGCTGGCCCTTAGGCGCCCTCTGGTGCTGGTGTACCTTTCCACCTCCGCTCCTCCCGAGCGGCTTCAGGCGGAGCTTCGCCGCGGGGACTTGGCCTTCCGCCTGGCGGGAGGGTATCTTTTGGTCCTCCAGGGAAGCCGGCCTGAGGATGCGGCGGGGCTGGTGCGAAGGCTTAAGGAGCGGTTTCCCCTTTCCGCCTACGCCGTGGAGCGCTGGCAAGGGGGGAGCCTGGAAAGCGTGCTGGCCCGCCTCGAGGCGGAGGCCCTTCTCCAGTCCTGAGCGTTTTGGTGTAGGTGGTAGAGGCTACACCGACCCCAGGGTGTACGGGTTTTTGCTTTACCTTGATGCGCCTGCCCCTCCCGCCCCTTACCCTTAGGCTCAGGGAGGCCAAAATGGAGCAGGCCAAGGAGATCAGCCAGGCGTGGCAAGAAGCCCTGGAAACCTACGGGGAACGGGAAGAGGAGTAGACGGGAAGAAAGCCCAAACCGGGTCCCGTGGGACCCGGTTTTTTCTACACCAGGCGGCTTCGCAGCCAGCTGGAGGCAAAGTCAATCAGGTTCACCACGATGACGATGGCGATGATGCCGATCACCATCTGGTCGTAGTGGCCCGCATCCATGGCACCCTTGATGAAAAAGCCAATCCCCCCGGCCCCCACCAAGCCCAGGACGATGGACACCCGGAAGTTGATCTCAAAGCGGTACAGGGTATAGGACACGAAAAGGGGAAGCACCTGGGGCAGAATAGCCCAGCGGAGCACATTGCTCCCGCTGGCCCCCACGCTCTCCAAAGCTTCGATGGGTCCTTTATCCACGTTCTCTATGGCTTCGGAGTAAAGCTTGCCCAGATCGGCGAGGGAGTGGATAGCCATGGCCAGCACCCCGGCGAAGGGGCCCAGGCCCACCGCCGCCACCAGGATCAGGGCCAGGATCAAGGTGTCCACCCCCCGGTCCACGTTGTAAAAGCCCCGCATCAAATAGAAGAGAACGCGGAGCAGGGGGTTTTGGAAGGTGAGGTTGCGGGCGGCGAGGAAGCTGGTGGGCAGTGCGAATAGGGCGGCCAGCAGGGTGCCCACCAGGGCGATTTCCAGGGTCAGGAGCATCTCGCTGGCCACGCTCTGGAGCGGGTAGATGCCGCTTTGGGGTTGGGCCAGGTTGGGGGGCCAGGCCCGGTCCAGGAAGTTCACCAGGAAGGGCCAGCCTTTGACCAGTTTGCCCAGGTCAAACTCGGTGGCGTCAAAGGCGGGAAAGACGCTGGCGGCCACCAGGGCCAGGACCAGGCCCGTGCGGAGGTCATCGGGTTGCGCCAGCTTAGGTCGGAAAAGAAGCCAGATCCCCGAGCCCATCATCACCCCCAGGAAGAGGAGAAGGGCCACGTTCCCGTAGGCGGTGGACTGGGGTTGCAGGAGCCGGTAGCCCGCCTGGGCCACCTCCTGGGGCAGGCGCCCCTCGTTGAGGCCCGTGAGGTCCCGGATGGGCTTTAAGGGGGGAAGCCCGATTTCTTCCCGCACCCGGTTTAGCTTCTCCAGGCCCTGGTTGTACGCCGCCACCAGCTTTTCTTCGGTCCCGGGCTCGGCGGGAAGGATGAGCTTGTAGTAGCCCTCCATCCGGGGAAAGTAGGTGTGGGCCTGGGGGGAGTTGAGCCAGGCGAAGGTGGAGAGGGCCAGGGCTACCCCCAAGGGTAGCCAAAGCCCAGCCTGTTTCCTGCGCCAGACGGCCAGGAGCGCGAAGGGAACCAGGAGGCTTAGGGCCACCACGCCCTCCATAAGCCCCGGGAGGGGTTTAAGCCGCACCAGGTGGGCAGGGCCCTGGAGGAAGACCAGAAGGCTTGCAAGAGCCAAGCCCCCACCCAGCACGCCTCCGACACCTGCGGCCCGCCCGCCGAAGTGGGCCAGGAGCAAGGCCAAAAGGGCTCCTAAGGGAACCAGGGCCAGGTGGGGGGTCAGGGGGAGGAGGGCCAGGAGGGTGGGCCCCAGGGTTTCCCGGGAAAGGTACCCCACGGCCTCCACCACCGGGAAGGTGGGGGTGGCCACCAGGAGACCCAAGGCCGCAGCCACCAAGTAGCGGCGCATGGAACCCCGGCCCAGGCCGAGGAGGCTCGCCAGAGCCATGCCGAGCAGGAAAACTGCCAAGTTCATAGAGCCTCCAGGTTACCCGCGTAGACCATTCGCTCCACCTCGAGGGTCAGGGCCTCCACCGGACCGTCAAAGACCAGCCTTCCCCGGTTGAAGGCCAGAATGCGCCGGGCGTAGCGCCGGGCCAGTTCCAGCACGTGGATGTTCACCAGGACCGTCACCCCTTTTTCCTGGTTGTACTCCTTGAGAATGCCCAGGATCACATCGGAAAGCCTGGGGTCCAGGCTGGCCATGGGTTCGTCCGCCAGGATCAGCTGGGGTTCCTGGGCCAAGGCGCGGGCGATGGCCACCCGCTGTTGCTGGCCCCCGGAAAGCTGGTCGGCCCGGGCCTGCTCCTTTCCCTGAAGCCCCACCCGACGGATCTGCTCGAGGGCGATGGCGGTATCCTCCTCCCGGTAGAGCCCAAGAAGCCCCTTCCACGTGGGCAGGTAGCCCAGGCGCCCGTGAAGCACGTTTTCCAGGACGGTGAGGCGCTGCACCAGGTTGAACTGCTGGAAGATGAAGCCCACCTTCCGGCGGAAGGCCTGGAGCTCCTTGCGGGAAAGCCTGGTCACCTCCACCCCTCCCACCCACACCTCGCCGGTGGTGGGCTCCACCAGGCGGTTTAAGGTGCGCAAAAAAGTGCTCTTCCCCGCACCCGAGAGGCCGATGATGGCCACGAAGTCGCCCTGGGGTATGGAGACGTTCACCTCCGAAAGCGCCCGGGTCCCGTCGGGAAAGACCTTGCTCAGGTTCTTGACTGCGATCATGTTTCCTCGGCTTCCCCAAAAAGGCCCCCAGGGGGTCCTGGGGGCCCGGAGGGTCAAGGCTTCACTTATCCTGGCCGGAGATGCGCCGGGCCTCACGCACCACGTCGTAATCGCTATCCTTGGCCGGGACCATGTAGTCGATGCGGTAGAGGTTTTGGAGCAGGGTGCATTTGGGCGCCTGGCAACGCTGGATGGCGGCGGCGATTCCCTTGGCCAGGTTGGGGTACTTGCTGAGGAAGTCCTTGGCCACGGAGAAGGTGTCGCCGGGGATGGGCTTGGAGTAGAAGATGGCGGTGATCTGCCGTGCCTCCTCGGGTTTTAGGAACTGGGTCCAGGCCCCGGACTTGTTCTTGTCGTCGTTGGCGAAGGTGGCGGCGGCGTCCACGGACTTGTTGAGGACCGCCAGCACGGCAGCGTCGTGCTTGCCGGCGAAGACCTGCTTGGCGAAGAAGGTGTCGGGGTTGATGCCCCGGCTCACCAGGGCCGCCCGGGGGAAGACGTAGCCGGCGGCGGAGAGGGGGTCTACCCAGGCGATGGTCTTGCCCTCGAGGTCCTCGATCTTCTTGATCCCCGAGTCCTTGCGCACGATGATGGCCGACCAGTAGTAGGGGCTGCCGTTCCGCACCGACTTGAGGAGGACCTCCGCCCCCGCTTCCCGGTGGGCCAGCACGTAGCCGTCGGGGGGGAAGAAGGCGAACTCCAGCTTCCCCGCCCTCATGGCCTCGATGAGGCCGCGGTACTCGGTGGGGACGAAGATCTCCACCTCCACCGTCCCCCTGAACTCCTTCTCGATGTAATCCGCGATGGCCTGGGCGGCCGCCTTGAGCTGGTCGGAGTTCTGGGTGGGATTAAAGCCGATGCGCACCTTTACCGGGGCCTGGGCAAGACCCAGGCCAAGGCCCAGGAGGGCCAAAAGGAAAAGCATGAAACGCTTCACGGGCCGATTCTACACCGCTTGGACCCGGGGGCAAGGGGGGTTTACTTCCCCACCAGGCGTTTGCGCTGGGAAGGGTCCAGCACCTTCTTGCGCAGGCGAAGGCTTTTGGGGGTTACCTCCAGAAGCTCATCCTCGGCCAGGAACTCCAGGGCCTCTTCCAGGGAAAGCCGCCTTGGGGGTACCAGGCGGATGTTCTCATCGGAGCCCGCCGCCCGGATGTTGGTGAGCTTCTTGGCGAGGGTGACGTTCACATCCAGGTCGTTTTCCCGCACGTGCTCCCCCACGATCATGCCCACGTAGACCTCGGTGCCCGGCTCGATGAAAAACTGGACCCGCTCCTGCAGGCGGTTCAGGCTGTAGGCGGTGGCCACCCCGGCCTCCATGGCCACGGCGCTTCCCGTGGTGCGGGTGGGGATGGGGCCGGCCTCGGGGCCGAAGCCGTGGAAGGTGTGGCTTAGAAGCCCCTCTCCTCCCGTAAGGGAAAGGAAAAGACTACGGAAGCCGAAAAGGGCCCGGGCCGGGACCACGAACTCCGCCCGCACCCTTTCCCCCACCTCCATGTGCACCATCTCCGCCCGGCGGGCTCCCAAAGCCTCCATGACGCTTCCGAAGCGGTCCTGGGGCACCTCCACCACCAGAAGCTCGTAGGGCTCGAGGCCATCCTTGGTGAGCACCCGGGGCTGGCCCACGCTGAACTCGTAGCCCTCCCGGCGCATGGTTTCCAGGAGGATGGCCAGATGGAGCTCCCCCCGGCCCCTAAGCTCAAAGACCTCGGGGCCCACCTCCTCCACCTGGAGGGCCACGTTGGTGCGAAGCTCCTTAAGGAGGCGCTCCTTCAGCTTCTGGCCCGTCACGTGCGCCCCCTCCCGTCCGGCGAAAGGGGAGGTGTTGGCGGTGAGGGTGAGGGCCACGGTGGGCTCGTCCACCTTCAGGCGGGGAAGGGCCTCAGGGGCTTCTCTGGCGGCCAGGGTGTCCCCGATTCCCACGCCCTCCACTCCCGCCAGGGCCACGATGTCCCCGGGGAGGCTTTCCTCCACCTCCACCCGCTCCAGGCCCTGGTGGGTGTAGACCGCCACCACCCTGGCGGAAAGGACCCCGTCCCCTTTCAAGATGGCCACGCTTTCCCCCTTGCGCACCCGGCCCCGGGCCACCTTGCCGATGGCGATCCGCCCCAGGTAGGGGGAGTGGTCCAGGTTGGCCACCAGAAGCTGGAACGGCCCTTCCTCCCACCTGGGTGAGGGGATGTGCTCGAGGATGGTTTGGAAAAGCTCCGAGAGGTCTTCTTTGGGCGCTTCCCGCCAGGCCCGGCCATCCCGGCCGATGGCGTAGAGGTAGGGGAAGTCCAGCTGCTCCTCCGTGGCCCCCAGTTCCACCATGAGGTCAAAGGTGAGGTTGAGCACCTCGTCGGGGCGGGCCTCCTTCTTGTCCACCTTGTTGAGGACCACGATGGGCTTGAGCCCAGCCTGGAGGGCCTTCCGCAGAACGAACCGGGTCTGGGGCATGGGGCCCTCGGCGGCATCCACCAGAAGGAGCACCCCGTCCACCAGGGAAAGGGCCCGCTCCACCTCCCCACCGAAGTCCGCATGGCCGGGGGTGTCCACGATGTTGATCTTCACCCCACCCCAGACCACGGCGGTGTTCTTGGCCAGGATGGTGATCCCCCGCTCCTTCTCCAGGTCGCCCGAGTCCAGGATCCGCTCCCCCTCTTCCTTGGCCAGGGCCTTGGCCTGGCGGAGCATGGCGTCCACCAGGGTGGTTTTCCCGTGATCCACGTGGGCAATGATGGCAATGTTTCTAATCTCCATGGGCGCACCCAATCCTCCCACTCTACCACGTGGGGGCGCGTAGGATAGGGGCATGGTGGTGGCCACCTTTTCCCTGGTGGCCCAGGACCCGGAAACCGGGGACCTGGGCGTGGCCGTGGCCAGCAAGTTCCTGGCGGTGGGCTCGGTGGTACCCTTTGCCCGGGCGGGGGTGGGGGCGATCGCCACCCAGTCCTACGCCAATCCCCGCTTTGGGCCGCAGGGGCTGGCCCTTTTGGAGCAAGGGGCAAGCCCAGAAGGGGTCCTGGAGGCCTTCCGGCGCACCGATCCCGGGTTGGAAAGGCGCCAGTTCGGCCTGGTGAGCGCCCGCGGCGAGGCCCTCACCTTTACCGGAGGGGAGTGCCATCCCTGGGCCGGGGGGAGGGCGGGGAAGGGATTCGCCGCCCAGGGCAACCTCCTGGCGGGTCCCCAGGTGGTGGAGGCCATGGTGGAAACCTTCCTGCAGGAGGAACGGGTTCCTTTTCCCGAAAGGCTCCTTCTGGCCTTAAAGGCGGGGGAGGAAGCGGGAGGGGATAAAAGGGGCAAGCAGTCCGCGGCGCTTCTGGTGGTGGGGGAGGGCAAGGGGTACGGAGGGCTTTGGGACCGGTACATCGACCTCCGGGCCGACGACCACCCGGAGCCGGTGGAGGAGCTTTTCCGCCTGCTTTCCCTCCACCGCCTCCTCTTTGAGAGGCCCAAGGAGCGCCGCCCCTTGACCCCGGAGGAGGTGCGGTGGTTGCAGGGGGTGCTCCGGAGCCTTGGGCTTTACGCAGGGGAGGTGCACGGGGAGTTTGACGAGGCCACGGAGCGCGCTTTCCTTGCCCTGATCGGCATGGAGAACCTGGAGGAGCGCTACCAGGGAGGCCCGGAGGTGGACGAGGCCACCCTGAGCTACCTCAAGAGGAGGTACCCATGGAGCTAGGGGCGGGAGGTGTGGTCTTCAACGAGAAGGGGGAGGTGCTCCTCCTCCGCGACCGCATGGGCTTCTGGGTCTTTCCCAAGGGGCACCCGGAGCTGGGGGAGACCCTCGAGGCGGCCGCGGTGCGGGAGGTCCTGGAGGAAACCGGGGTAAAGGCGGAGGTCCTGGCTCCCCTTTTCCCCACCCGCTACGTGAACGCCAAGGGAGTGGAGCGGGAGGTGCACTGGTTCCTCATGCGGGGCACCGGCGAGCCCCGCCTGGAAAAGGGGATGACGGGCCTGGGGTGGTTCAGCCTGGAGGAGGCCCGCTTGCTCCTTTCCTTCCCCGAGGACCTGCGCCTTCTGGAGGTGGCCCTTGAGCGTCTACCGCTTTGAGGACAAGCTTCCCAGGGTGCACCCCAGCGCCTTCATCGCCCCCGGGGCCTACGTGGTGGGGGAGGTGGAGGTGGGGGAGGGAGCCTCCATCTGGTTTGCCGCCGTGGTGCGGGGGGATCTGGAGCGGGTGGTGATCGGTCCGGGAAGCAACGTCCAGGATGGCGCCGTTCTCCACGCGGACCCGGGTTTTCCCTGCCTTTTGGGTGCTGGGGTTACCGTGGGGCACCGGGCGGTGGTCCACGGGGCGGTGGTGGAGGAAGGAGCCCTGATCGGCATGGGGGCGGTGGTGCTGAACGGGGCCCGGGTGGGCAGGAATGCGGTGGTGGGGGCAGGGGCAGTGGTTCCCCCGGGGATGGAGATCCCTGAGGGCGCCCTGGCCCTGGGGGTTCCAGCCCGGGTCAAGGGTCCCGCCGAGCCCCCGGGCAACGCTCCCCGGTACCAGGCCCTGGCGGAGCGGTACCGGAAGGGGCTTTTGGCCATGGACCTTCCCAGGCGCTATCGCCTTACCCTGCGAGGCCAGGATGCCCTAAACCCCTTTAGCGAGCTTCACCTCCACCTGAAGCGCACCCGGAAGGAAGCCCTGGAAGCCTTGAGGCGGGCTTCCCAGGGGTTTCCCCTGGCCCTGGAAGAGGCCCTGCCCCTGGTGGAGGAGGGTTTCCTCGCCCCGGAGTGAGCCCGAGGCCACACAGGGGGAGGAACGGAGGTGGCAAGATGGAGCGCAAGATGGTGGAGCTCGAGGATACGGGTCTTACCTTTGAAACCCACGTGGACCTGGGGCGCCTGAAGCGCCTTGCGGCGGAGTGGCTGGAGGTCATCGGGGAGGATCCCAGCCGGGAAGGCCTCGTGAAAACCCCCGAGCGGGTGGCCAAGGCTTGGGCCTTCCTCACCCGGGGCTACCGCCAGGACCTGAAGGCCATCGTCAACGGGGCCCTCTTCCCCGCCGAGGGGAGCGAGATGGTGGTGGTGAAGGGCATAGAGTTCTACTCCATGTGCGAGCACCACCTCCTGCCCTTCTTCGGCCAGGTGCACATCGGCTATATCCCGGGCGAGAAGATCCTGGGCCTTTCCAAGTTCGCCCGCATCGTGGACATGTTTGCAAGAAGGCTTCAGGTGCAGGAGCGCCTGGCGGTGCAGATCGCCGAGGCCATCCAGGAGATCCTCGAGCCCCAGGGGGTGGGGGTGGTGGTGGAAGGGGTCCACCTCTGCATGATGATGCGGGGGGTGGAGAAGCAGCACTCCCGCACCACCACCAGCGCCATGCTGGGAGTCTTCCGGGAAAGCCAGAAGACCCGGGAGGAGTTCCTAAGCCACCTAAAGTGAACCCCCCCGCCTAGGCAGGGGGGCTTGGTCCGGTGCTGCTAGTCAGGGTTTTGCGGGGGCGCAGGCAGTTCGCATCCCGGCACTGGCGGTCTGCGCTTTCCCGGCGTGGGGGTGGCCGAGTTTACCCTGCGGGCCTCCCGCCTGCGGTCGGACGAGGGCACCTTTCGTACAGGAAGGGATCCGGTGGACGTGTGGGTCTTAGCGGCGAAGAAGGCCCAGGAGGTTCCAGAGCAGGGTGAGGAGAAGGGAAAGAACCAGGGCCGAGGTGATGGGAATGTACACCCGTAGGCCTTCCCGCTCGATCCGGATGTCCCCCGGCAGGTGGCCGAACCAGGAAAAGAGCTTGGGGAAATAGAGAAGCACCAGGCCAAGAAGGACCAGCAAAACTCCCAGGAAAAGTAGAGCCTTACCCACCTCCATCCCGAACCTCCAGATAGGCGGTGAGGGCGGCACCCAAGAGCCCGGCCTCCCCTCCCAAAAGAGCCCGGCGCAAGGGAGGAGCCTCCCAACCTGCCAGGTAGTGGCGGTAGGCTTCCTCCAAGGCTTCCCAGTAGGCCTGGGGGGCGTTTAGGGCAAGCCCCCCGCCCACCACCACCACCCCGGGGTCGAAAGCCTTGACCAGGCTGGCCAGGCCCATGCCCACATAGCGGGCTGCCTGGAAGAGGATGCGCCGGGCCCTGGGCTCGCCTTCCTGGAAGAGCTGGAAGAGCTCCTTGGTATCCACCTTGCGGTGGTAGGCGTAGGAGGCTTCCCGCTCCAGGGCCCTGCCCGCCGCCAGGGCCTCGAGGCATCCCTCCAGCCCGCAGCCGCACACCGGCCCCCCGGGAAGCAGGGTGATGTGGCCGAGCTCCCCTCCCTGCCCTCTTTCTCCCCTTAAGACCCGCCCCCCCAGGACCACCCCACCCCCGATCCCGGTGGATACCGTGAGGAAGAGGGAGCTACCCTCTCCCCTTGCCGCCCCCAGGTGGTGCTCGGCCAGGGCGGCGGCGTTGGCGTCGTTTTCCAGATGGACGGGCCTTTTGGTGGCCTCCTCCAGAAGGCGGCGGATGGGGAAGTTCACGAGGCCCCGGATGTTGGGGGTGAAGCGGATCACCCCCTCCTTGAAGTCCAGGGGCCCCGGGGTGCCCAGGCCGATGGCCACACCCTCCACCCCAGCCTCCGCCTCCGCTTTCCTGGTGGCCTCGGCCAGGGCCTGCACCACCGCCATCCCACCTTCCCCGGGGGTGGGGAGGACCACCTTGGAAAGAAGCCTCGTGCCGTCAAAGACCCCGGCGGCGATCTTGGTGCCCCCTAGGTCCAGACCCACCACGGTCATGGGATCTCCTCCTCCAGCGTGGCTTCTGCTTCCCCCAGAAGGGCCTCGGGCACAAAGAGGTTCACGTCTCCCATGTAGGTGCCCAAGGCCGCCTCGGGCAGGCCGGGAAAAGGAGTTTCCAGGATGACGGGGATGCCCCTGGCCTCGAGCCTTGCCTTCACTCCCTCGGCCACGGGCCGGGGGGCGGTGAGGAGCTTCCTGTAGGGGGTGCCGGCGATCAAGCGGCGTTCCATAAAGCCTCCACCAGGCGCACGTAGTCCTGGGCGGCCCCCTCCACCTCGGCCAAGGGAATATGCTCCCTGGGGGTGTGGGCTAAGGAGGGATCCCCCGGGCCGTAGCCCAAGACGGGAGCCTTGGTGCCCAGATAGGGGGCGTCGGTGGTGAAGGGCCAAAGGCCCGCCCCCTCCTGGTCCAGGGCCTTAAGGGCCGCAAGGAGCAAGGGGTGGTCCTCCGGCAAGCGGTAGGGAGGCCAGAGGGCGGGGATGACGAGGCGCACCTCCCCCGAGGCCCGCTCCTCCTCGGGAATGTAGACCGAGGCATCCCCCAGGGCCTTGAGCCTCTCCAAAAGAGCTTCTAGGTTGGCCTCGGGCTCGTAGCGCACATCCAGGTACAGGCGCACCACCCCGGGGGTCTGGTTCCGGGCCCCGGGGTAGGTGTCCACCCGGGTGGGGGTGAGCTTGAGGCCGGGGGGAAGGGGAAGCTCCTTTAGGGCCAGCAGGTACTCCCCGAGGCCGAAGAGGGGGTTTTCCGGGCCCGAGAGGGCAGCGTGGGCCTCCTCCCCTTCAAAGTCAACCCAGACCTCCGCTCGGCCCCGGTGGCCCCGCATGAGCCTTCTTCCCGAGGGCTCCCCCAGGATGAAGGCCAGAGGGGAAAGCCTTTCTGCGGCATGACGGCTTCCCAAGCCCCCCACCTCCTCCTGCACCGTGGCGAGGAAGCGCACCCGTCCCTTGAGGGGTTTTTGGGCGAGGGCCTCGAGGGCCAAGAGCATGGCCACCAAAGGCCCTTTCATGTCCACCGCCCCCCGGCCCCAGACGGCCTCCTGGGCCACGGTGCCCTGGGGGTAGGGCCAGTGCAGGGGATCCCCCACGGGCACCACGTCCAGGTGCCCGGTTAGCACCACCTCGGGTTCCTTCTCCCCCAGAAGGGCCTCCACGTTTCCCGCCTCGTCCAGGGTGGCCGTCAGGCCCATGCCCTTGAGGGCCTCCAGGAGAAGGGCCGCCACCTCCCCTTCCTGCCCGGGGAGGCTTTCCGCCTGGAGGAGGCGGGAAAGAAGCCGGATCCAGTCCACGACCCTATCCTACACCCCGGCCCAGGGCTGCCATGTAGAGGGCTATCCCTAAGGCCACGGAGGCGTTCAGGGACTCGGCCTCCTCCCGGATGGGGATGCGGAAAAGCTCGTCGCAGCTTTCCCTTACCAACCGGCGCATACCTTCCCCTTCCGAGCCCACCACCAGGGCCAGGGGCCTTTGGAAGTCCAGCTCCTTGGGGGTTTTTCCCCCCCTTACATCCAGGCCGTACACCCAGAGCCCCCTTTTCTTGACCTCCTCGAGGGCCCGGGGAAGGTTTTTCACCTTCACCACAGGAAGCTTTAAGGCGGCCCCGGCGCTGGCCTTCAGGGCCAGGGGCGAAAGGGGGGCGCTTCGGCGCTCCTCGGACACCACCCCGTGGGCTCCCAGGGCCAGGGCGCTTCGGATCATGGCCCCGTAGTTCCTGGGGTCGGTGATGCCGTCCAGGAAGACCAGAAGGGGAAGCTCCTTGCGGGCTTCCGCCAGGGAGAAGGCTTCCTCCAGGGGGGCGTAGCGGGGTTCCTCTATCTCCGCGGCCAAGCCCTGGTGGTGGGTGGTTCTCAGGAGGGTGTCCAGCTCGATCCGGGGCACCAGGGTGTACTCCGCCCCCAGCCTCTCCAGCTCCCTTAAAAGCCAGGCCTCCACCCCCCGGGCCACCAAAACCCGCCGCACCCGGCCCTCCTTCAGGGCCTCGAGGACCGGGTTCCTTCCGTAGATCCACATGGCCTGAGTTTACGACCCAGTATGATGAAAGCGAAGGAGGCGAGCCATGTACAAAACCATCCTGATGCCCACGGACGGAAGCTCCTGTAGCTTCCAGGCCCTGGAGCACGGCCTTTCCCTGGCCAAGGCCTTGGGGGCCAAGGTTCACTTCCTCTACGTGCTGGAGAATCCCGCCCAGGCCATCTGGATTGCTCCCGAGAGCGTTCCTTATGGCCTTGAGCTTTTGGAGGACCTGAAAAAGGCGGGGGAGGAGGCTATTGCCAAGGCCTTGAGCCTGGCTCAAGAGAAGGGGGTGGAGGCCACGGGGGAGGTGAAGGAGGGGGTGCCGATACCCACCATCGTGGAGGCGGCCAAGGGATTCGACCTCCTGGTCATGGGCACCCACGGGCGCACCGGGCTGGATAAGCTCCTTTTGGGCTCGGTGACCGAGGGGGTCTTGCACCGGGTGGGGATACCCGTTTTGGTGGTGCGGTGCCGTTAAACCCCATCTCCTGCTAGGTAAGGGGGAGCCCTGGCTGTAGCGATGCGGCTTATTAGCGCGTTCGTTTCCTCGAGGGTGGCCCCCAGTGATCCCTTGTACTCCCGCCTGGTCCGCTACGGGGAGGTGATGGCCGAGGAGGGCTTTGGCCTGGCCTGTGGGGGCTACCAGGGAGGGATGGAGGCCTTAGCCCGGGGGGTGAAGGCCAAGAGGGGAATGGTGGTGGGGGTCACCGCCCCGGCCCTTTTCCCCGAGAGGCGGGGGCCCAACCCTTACGTGGACCTCGAGCTTCCGGCTGCCACCTTGCCCGAGCGCATCGGTAGGCTTTTGGACCTGGGGGCGGGGTACCTGGCCCTGCCGGGTGGGGTGGGCACCTTGGCCGAGCTCACCCTGGCCTGGAACCTCCTCTACCTGCGGCGGGGCTTGGGGCGGCCCTTGGCGGTGGACCCTTACTGGCTTTCCCTCCTCAAGGCCCACGGGGAGATCGCCCCGGAGGACCTGGCCCTTTTGCAGGTGGTGGCGGACGAGGGGGACTTGCGGGCGTTTTTGCGGAGCCTATGAGCGAAACCCTTGTGGTGTACGTGCCGGATCTGGGCCAGGGCGTGAGCTTCTACCAGGCTTTGGGGCTGGCCCTGGAGGAGCTGATCCCGGAACGGGAGGCCCTTCTGGCTCCCCTCGAGGGGCCCCTTCTCCTCCTGCGCCCTGGAAGCGGGGGGGTGGAGCAGGGGCCCAACCGCCCCCGGCCCGAGGGGCATGGCTTTGCCCGGGTGGGGGTGGAGGAAGGCCGCCTGGTGTTCTTCGTGGAGAACCTGGAGCACGAAAAGTTTCGCCTTTCCAAGTACGGCCTTCCCTTCCGCGAGGCAGGGGGACACCTCCTCCTCTTTGACCCGGGGGAGAACCCGGTCTTGGTGCGGGAGCTTCCCCCAGAGAAACATTCCTGACCCGAGGAGATACATGAAGCTTTGGCTTTTGGATCTGGACGATACCCTTCTTGTGGACCACCGGGTGAGCGAGGAGGTCTTGGGCCGCTTGGGGCAGGAAGTAGGAGTGGAGGGACTACCCCAGGCGGTGCGAAGAAAAGCAGAGGAGTTCTTCCGGCAGGCTCCCTTCTACCCCTGGGCCGAGCGCATCGGCCACTCGGCCCTGGAGGCTCTTTGGGCCCGCTACTCCACCCCGGGGCTGGAAACCCTGGCGGAGTGGGCCTGGCCCTTTCGGGAAAGGGTTTTCCAGGAGGCCCTTAGGGCGCTTGGCGGTCCTGTGGAGCGGGCCCGGGAGCTGGCGGAGGCCTTTTTCCGGGAAAGGCGCCGCTACCCCCTTTTCCCCGAGGTGCCGGAGTTTCTGGAGGCCCTTAGAGCCAGGGGGGCCATCCCGGTCCTCCTCACCAACGGCGTGCCCGACCTGCAGCGGGAGAAGCTCGCCGGGGCAGGCCTTGGGGAGGCCTTTTCCCTCACCTTGGTTTCCGGGGAAGTGGGGCTTGGCAAACCTGACCCCAGGCTCTTCCGCATGGCCCTTTGCGCCTTTGGCGTGGGCCCGGAGGAGGCGGTGATGGTGGGGGATAACCCCGAGCGGGACATCAAGGGAGCCCTTTCGGCGGGGATAAGGGCGGTGTGGGTGGACCGGGGCCACCGCCCCAAGGACCCCCGGTATCCCGCCCACCTGGAAGTCCAGGACCTCCTGGAGGCCTTGACCCTCCTGGAGGCTTGACCCTCCTTGGCCGCAAAGGGAAGTTTTGATACCCTTTGTGATTTCCCTCCGTGAGCCAAGGACTTCCTGGGATAGCCTTGGACCATGTACGAGGCGGTCCTTTTCCTACACAACCTGGTGCGCTGGGCGGTCTTGGCCTTTGGCTTCCTGGCCCTTTGGCGCCCTGGGGCTAAAGAAGGAGCCTTTTTCGCCCACGCCCTCACCCTGCAGGTGGTGTTGGGGATCCTGCTGGCCTTCGTGAGCCCTCTCTTTCAGGGAGCCTTGGCCAGCCTCGAGGCGACCCTGCAAACCCCAAGCGAGGCCCGCTACTTCGTGGCCGAGCACTGGGTGGGAGGGCTTGTGGCCTTGGGCCTGGCCCACGCTGGGCTTTCCCAAGCCCGAAAGGGAAAGCCCCGGGCCCGGCTCCTCTTCGCCCTGGCCCTGGCGCTGGTGCTCCTTTCCATTCCCTGGTTCCGGCCCCTTCTTAGGCTTTAGCCTAGGAGCTCGGCCACCGGGAGAGAAAAGGAGGGGAAGGCCACGGGAGCCAGGTGGTTCCCTGGGGCCAGGGTTTGGGCTTCCCGGTAACCCTCGGGGGAGGGGGAGCGAAGGACGTGAAGCCGCTTGCCGTCCAGGTCCAGCACCCAAAGCTCAAGGACCCCGTGGCGCGCGTATAGGGGTGCCTTAACCCCCAGGTCGTAGGCCAAGGAGGCCTCCGCCACCTCCACCAGGAGGAGGACATCCTGAGGGCCGGGGTGCCCCTCCTGGTAAAGGTCAGGCCGGGGCCGCAAAAGGGCCAGGTCCGGCTGGGGCTCGCTGAAAGGGTTAAGGCGCACGGGGTCCTGTACGGCGATAAGGCAGGCCCCTTCCATCTCCAAGGGGGTGAACAGGCGGCGAAGGCGCCGCACGGCGGCGGCATGGCGGCTACCGATGGGGCTCATTTCCCAAACCTCTCCCTCCAGAAGCTCCACCCGGTCGTCCTCTCCCAGGAGGCCCGCCTGGGCCATCCTGTGGAACTCCTCCACGGTGAACCGCTTGCGCGCCGGGGTCATGGTTTCATCTTAAGGCGGATGGACCTTGCCCTAAATAGGCCACCGCGGCGTACCCCACCACGCGGCTTGTGTCCCCGGAGGCCTCGGCGCTGGTGGCGTAGGCCAGAAGCGTGGGCTTCCAACCCAAGCTTCTGGCCAAGGCGGTGAGGGTGGCCCAGGGAAGGTGGCCGCAGGCTTCCCCTTGGGCCACTCCCTCCACATCCAGGGCCAGGGCCTTTTCCAGGGTCTTTTGATCCCGCTTTCTGGCCACGGGGTCGGGATGGTAGTGGGAGAGGTCGCTGGAGGCCACCACCAGGTCCCCTTCCCCAAGCTCCGACAACAGGGCCTCGGCCACCTCTTTAGGGTCCGCCTCCCCGAAGAGGAGGGGCAGGATGGGCGTGTCCGGCAAGGCTACCTGGAGAAAGGGGAGGAGGACCTCGAGGCTATGCTCCTCCCGGAAGGGCTCCTCGTAGGTCAGAAAGGGAGAGCCCTGGGCCACAAGCCGGCTTCCCCCTTCCAGGTCCACCGCCACCTCCCCCAAGGGAGTGGCCCAGGCCCGGTAAGGGTAAAAGGCCGCTCCCAAGAAGGGCACGAAGTGGCTGGGCCCCAGGAGGAGAATTCTCCTCGCCCTTCCCCGCCAGGCGGAAAGCACCTTAAAGCCCTCCGCCGCCACCTTCCCCGAGTAAAAGTAGCCGGCATGGGGGGAAAGAAGCCCCCTGACCCTAGGGTCAGGGGAGGCGTGGGCTTTGTGCAGAAGGCCTTCCACCTCCTGCCTTAGGCGCCCTGACTCCAGGGGATAGAAGTAGCCGGCCACCGCCGGGAGCCTCACCAGGTCCATACCCCAGGAATCCTCCTCCCGCACCCCGGGCAGACCCCGGGGACCTCCCAAAGGGGCTTCACCCAGAAGCCCCGGCGCCGGATAAGGAGCCTTCCGCAATCCGGGCAGTGGGTGGAGCTTCTTTCCTCGTCCAGGACGTTGCCCACGTACACGAACTTAAGCCCTTCCTCCTTGGCGATCTCGTAGGCCCGCACCAGGGTGCTGTGCCGGGTGGGCCTCAGGTCCAGCATGCGGTAGTCAGGGTGGGCGGCGGTGAGGTGCCAGGGAACCTCGGGGGAAAGCCCCTTGAGGAAACGGGCCATGGCCCGGACCTCCTCCGGGGAGTCGTTGTAGCCCTCCAGGAGGAGGGTGGTCACCTCCACCCAGACCCCTTGGGCCAAAAGGTGCTCGAGGCTTTCCAGGACCGGCTTGAGCCGGGCCCCGCAGATCTTCCGGTAGAACTCCTCGGTGAAGCCCTTCAGGTCCACATTGGCGGCATCCAGAAAGGGCCGGATATACTCCCAGGCCTCCTTGGTTTCAAAGCCGCTGGTGACGAAGACGTTTTTCATGCCCCGTTTTTTGGCGAGCTTGGCCGTGTCGTGGGCGTATTCAATCCAGACGGCGGGCTCGTTGTAGGTGTAGGCGAGAAGCCTCACCCCCAGGGCCTCGGCCTTCTCCACGATGGCCTCGGGGGGCCAGTCCTCCCCGATGGGCCGGTCCAGGTGGCCCTCCGGCGTGACCTTGAACTCCCGGAACTGGGAGATCTCCCAGTTCTGGCAGAAGGCGCAGAAGAGGTTGCACCCCACGGTGCCCAGGGAAAGGATTCCCTCCCCGGGGTGGAAGTGGTAGAGGGGCTTTTTCTCCACCGGATCCAGGTGAACCGCGGCGGCTTTTCCATAGGTCACCAGATAGAGCCTGCCTCCAAGGTTGCGCCTGACCCCGCATTTGCCTGCTTGTCCTTCCGCGATGGCGCAGTAATGGGCGCAGGCCCGGCACTGCACGTAGCCCTTGGGCAGGGGGCGCTTCAGATCCGCTTCCCTAAGGGTAACCGTCAGGGTCATTTCATATGCTTCTCATCTCATGATACCACGCCCAGGGGGTTTCCATCCGATGGCGAGCCTTAAACTGATCCTGTGCCGCCTTTCCCCCCCAGGGAGGAAAGGGACTTCGCCTCCCTTGTTCCCCGGGAGGTGCTGCGCCGGGGGCTGGCCTACTACCAGGAGGGCCGGGTGCTCAGGGTCTTCCGGGTGGGGGAGAAGGTTTTGGGCTTGGTGCAGGGCTCGGCAGAGGCGCCCTACCGGGTGGAGGTGGGCCCGGGGCTTTGGGGCCGTTGCACCTGCCCTTATCCAGAGTTCCCTTGCAAACATGCGGTGGCCCTCCTCTACGCCTATGTGGAGGAAAAGGCACCGGACCTGGCGCCCCTGATTGAGGCCCTAACCCCTGAGGAGGCCAGGGGCCTCCTGAAAAAACTCGCCCTCCTTCCCGAGGTGGGCCTTTACCTGGCGGAAGCCCTGGCCCCGGAAAAGGCCTTTCTGGAAGGGGTGAAGGACCTGCGCCGGGCCTTCCGGCTGGGGGGAGGGCAGGAGGAGGCCCGGGCCCTGTCCTTGCGCCTGGACCGGGTGGGGAGGAAAGAGGTGGAGGCCTACCTGGAGGCGCTATTGGAAGCTCCCTTTGACCCGGAGCCCTACTTGCGGATAGCCCTGGAGCGCTACCTGGCCCTCACCCCTAGGCTTTCCTTCCTCCTGAACCTTTACCTGAGGCACCCTTCCGAGGCCTTGCGGGAGGCTTTCCTGCAGGTGGCGGGGGAAAGGGGGGAGGAGGCCCTTCACCTTTTAAGGGGTGGGAACGGCTTGGGACTTAAGCGGGCGCTTAGGGCCGAGCTTCTCTTCCGCCTGGGGCGGGTGGAGGAAGGGCTTTCCGCCTTGCGGGAGGGGCTGGAGGGGGTTGGGGACTACCTCCTCCTGGTGGAGCGCCTTATGGCCTTGGGACGGGTGGAGGAGGCATTAAGGTATGCGGAGGAAGCCCGGGACTGGTTTGGAAAAGACCCCAGGCTCCTTCCCCTTCTGGACCTGTTGGTGGCCCATCGGGGGAGCCCGGAGGACCACCGGGCCCGCTTTGGGGTACGGCCGAACCTCGAGGACTACCTGGCCCTAAAGTCCAAGCTGGGCCGGGAGTTTTACCGGGAGCGCAAGGCTCTTCTCAGGCAGGTGCGGGACCCTGCCCTTCTTGCCCGCATCTACCTCTTGGAGGAGGATTGGAAGGCCTTGGACCGCCTGTTGAGGAACACCCCACCGGAGGCCTATCCCGCCTTGGCGGAGGTCCTGGAGGAGAAACTTCCCGAGGAGGCCAAGAGGCTTTACCTGGAGGCGGCAAGGCGCGAGGTGGAAAAGGGAACCCGCAAGGCCTACCGGGAGGCAGCCAGGCTCCTTGGGCGCCTTTCCCGCCTGGACCCCAAGGCAGCCCGTGAGGCGGCCTTGGCCTTGCTGCAGGCTTATCCCCGTCGCCGCGCCCTAAAGGAGGAGCTCGGCTTTTGGCTCTCGGAAAAGCCTCATGGGCCTATGACAGAATAGCCCTGTGGAGCGCTTTCCCTGGGTGGAGGTCTTCCGAGGGCTTGCCATTTTGGAAGTGGTTCTCCATCATGTTACGGGCCGCTTCCTGCGGGAGCTTGATCCGGGAGGCTGGGAATGGCATCTTCTGGCGGCGGTGAACCGCACCCTGCATTTTGCCGTTCCCGCCTTTCTCTTCATGGCCACCCTGGTCCTGGGGGCGAGCTTTTTACGGGAGTTCCGCCTGGGTCGGTACCTTAGGAACCGCGCTTTGCGCCTCCTTTGGCCCTACCTCCTCTGGAGCGGGGTGTACTTGGCCTTCCGCTACTGGGACCACGGCCTCTTCTAGCCTGAGCGCCTTCTTCACCAGCTCCTTTGGGGGAAGGCCTACTTTCACCTCTACTTCCTGGCGGTGGCCCTGCAGCTCACCCTGCTTCTGCCCCTTTTCCTTCTCCTCCTAAGGCGGAGGCCCCACGGCCTGGTCTTTCTCCTCCTGGGGGTGGGGCTTACCCTGGGGGTCTACTTTCTGAACCGCCACTACCGCTTTTTGCCCTACCCGGGGAGCTTTGTCCTCTGGTACACCCCAGCCATCGTGTTGGGCCTTTATTTGGCAGGCCGCCTCGAGGGGCTGCCCCGCCTGTTGCGCTTCTGGCCCTTGGCCCTTTTAGCCGCTGGGGTGGGGCTTTGGGGGTACTTGCCCCTGGCCTTGGATGTGCTGAAGCGTCTTCCCGTGAACACCTTCCACTACCAGGCCTTCCACTGGCTGTACACCACGGGCATGGCCTTCCTCCTCCTGGCCTTGGCCTATGCCTTGGCCCGTACTCCCCTGCGGGTTCCCCTGGCCTTTTTGGGGCGCTATTCCTTGCAGATCTACCTGGTCCACCCCATGGTGGTGCGTCTTCTGGAGAAGTATCCGGACTTTCCCGAGCCCTTAGGCCTTAAGCCTGCCTTTGCCGTCTACCTGGTCCTGGCGCTTTTCCTGCCCCTCTTTCTGGCCCATTTGCTCGCAAGGGCCAGGGTATCCCCTGCCCTCTTTGGCCGATGAGGACGCTTGGGGTTTGGCTTTTGCTTCTGGCCCTCGGCCTTTTTTGGGGGTTGCGGTCAGCAAACCCTGGGCTGAAAAAGGTGGAAGGCGGTGTGGTTTACGGGCGGGACGGCGTCACCCTGTTTGCCCAGGTATGCCTTCCGGAGGGAACCACGGATCGGGCGGTGGTCCTGGTGCCCGGCGGTTTCGGTCCTCCCACGGAGGGCATGGAAAAAAGGTGCCGTTTCTATGCGGAAAAGGGGGTGGTGGCCCTGGTGCCCCACCTCCGGGGCCGGGGAAAAAGCGGGGGCAAGGTGAGCGGTTGCTTAGGGGAGGCTGAGGACCTGGTGCTTCTGGCCCGCCTTCTGCCCAGGCTGGGGATTAAGCATTACGCCTACGTGGGTTACTCCCTGGGGGCCTGTGTGGCCTTGAAGGCGGCGGCCTTGGAGGGAAGGGCCAGGGGCGTGGTCTTCGTCATCGGCCCCGTGGACTTTGTCGAGCAGGTGGAGATCCTGCGCCGCTCCCGTCCTGAGGCCCTTGCCCGCTGGCGGGAGGTTTTCGGCGGGCTTCCCGAGGACTGCCCGGACTGCTACGCTCGGCAAAGCCCCTTACCCTATGCGGCCCTTTTGGCGGCCCCCCTTCTCATCCTCCATGCGGGCAACGACCCCCTTATTCCCCCCACTCAAGCCTGTCGCCTGAGGGATGTGCGGGAGAAGATGGGCCGGAGGGTGTATCAGGTAGCCCTGACCCGGGAGGGTGAACCCTGGACCCTGCCCCTAACCAAGGACCGTGCCTGCCTAAGGCCCACGGGGTTCGGCCCCCTAGGGGAGGACCACCTAATCCTCTTTCCCGACCTCCACCATGCGGTGATCCCAGCCATGGAGGCTTGGGTGGAGCGGTTTGTCTTGGCCTGGCTCCGCTAAGAGTCCAGAAGGGGGATGGCCTGGGCCAGCATCCGTTCCAGAAGGGGTTTTAGGGTGTTTGTTTCCTCCTCCGTGTAGGCGTGAAGCTCCACCGGAAGGCCCTTAAAAGCCTTCCGCGCCAGGCGGTGAAGGTCCTCACGGGCAGGGCCTTGGTAGATGAGGAGGAGGTCCACGTCGCTTCCCGGTAGTGCCCGACCCGCGGCCCAGGAACCGAAGAGGTAGGCCTGCCGGAGGGGAACTTCTTCCCTTAGCACCGCTAGCCCTTCCTTCAGGCCCTTTAGGATTTCCTCTTTAGTCCAAGGAGGGAAGAAGACCCTGACAGAAGGCATTGATTTCCTCGGCATGCTGCAAAAGCCGCTCGGCCTCGGGGCGCCGGTAGCGCTCAAAGGGAGCCCCTTCGGGGAGGGCATCGGGATAACGGGTGGGGATGTAGGCCTTGTCCAGCTCGCTGGCTGCGTCTAGGAGGGACTCGCTTACGGGATGCCGCTTGGCCAGCTCCTCCAAAAGACCCAGCACCGAGTCCCCCCAGGCCACAGCCCCTAGGTGCTGGAAGACAGCTTTAACCGCTTTTCCCGCTGCTTGTTGGGCGGTGAAGGCGGCCCACTCGTAAAACCCCTTTTCCAAGGCGAAGCGGGCGTGCTCCAAGTCCCTCCTTGCTTGAAGGATAAAGTCCCGGCTTCGCTCCACAAAGGCAGTATAGCCCATCCCGATTGACAACCCAGGGGGCTTGCCGCATAGTAAAGGTTGCGGCCATACCTTGGAGGGTTGGCCGAGCGGTTGAAGGCGGCGGTCTTGAAAACCGCTGTGGGCTTCAGGCCCACCGGGGGTTCGAATCCCTCACCCTCCGCCAGAAGGCTTGGAGAGGTGGCCGAGTGGTCGAAGGCGGCACCCTGCTAAGGTGTTGTACCGGGAAAACCGGTACCGCGGGTTCGAATCCCGCCCTCTCCGCCAGGAAGCCCGGTCTTAGACCGGGCTAAAGTTTTGGTCATGCTGGCCTTGTCCTTGCCTCCCCTCAAACCCTGCCGTTTCCTAAGGAGGAGAAACCGCTTCCTGGTGGAGTCGGACGTGGGGCTCCTGCACCTTCCCAACTCCGGGCGGATGGGGGAGCTTCTCCTTCCCGGGACCCCTTGCTTTTACCATCCCAGGGCCACCCCCAAGACGGTGGGGCGGCTTCTTCTTTTGGAGAGCCGGGGCGTGTTGGTGGGGGTGGATGCCTCCTTGGCCAACCGTCTCCTGGAGTTGCTTTTGAGGGAAGGGGTTTTCGGTTCCCTTGCGGATTTGCGCAAAGAGGTGCGCCTAGAAGGGGAGAGGCTGGACTTCTCCGCCCGGATTGGAGGGAAGGAGGCCCTTTTGGAAGCCAAGAACTGCAACCGGGTGGAGGGAAGCCTAGCCCTTTTTCCTGATGCGCCTACCCCTCGAGGCGCCCGGCACCTGAGGCTTCTTTCGGGGTTTGCCCGGGCCGGGGGCTTGGCCTATGCGGTGTGGATGGTCCAGCATCCCTTGGCCCGGGCCTTTGCCCTCGACCCTGAGGACCGGGTTCTTTACCAGGCAGCCCGGGAAGCAAAGCGGGCTGGGGTGCAGCTTCTGGCCTACCGGGTGCGGCCGACCCTCGAGGCCCTCTACCTGGAGGGACAGCTTCCCTGGGTTTGGTTACCCTCCCAGGAGGATCTGGAAGGCCACCATCAGGGCCGCGGCTAGGGTGAGGACCGTGGCCACCCCCTCGGCCTTGGCTTCCTTCAGGGCCTCGGGGAGGATCTCCGCCGCCACCATCCAGATCATGGCCCCGGCGGCGAAGCCCAGGCCTACCGGCAGGGCGGGCTTGAAGAGCTCCACGAAGAGAAAGGCGGGCACGGCCATGAGGGGTTGGGGTAGGCTGGAGAAAACGCTCCAAAGGGCAGCGCCCAGGACGCTAACCCCCCTGGGGATCAGGACCAGGCTGATGGCCAAGCCCTCTGGAATGTTGTGCACGGCGATGGCCAGGGTGATGAAAACCCCTAAGGCCTCCCCGCCCCCGAAGGCCACGCCTACCCCCACGCCCTCGGCAAAGGAGTGGAGGGTCATGATGCCCACCATCATGAGGGCCTTGCGGGCGTCCAGGCCGTTTAGGCTCCCGAAGCTTACTTCCCGGCCATGGAGGAAGCGGTGGGAGAGCTGGATGAAAAGAAGGCCCAGGACCACGCCCAAGAGGGTGCGGCCCAGATGGTAGTGCACGCCCTCGTAGATGAGGCCGAAGCTGGCTGAGAGCATCAGCCCGCCAGCTGCGGCGTTGGCCAGGCCCAGGTGGTGAGCCAGGATACGCCGGGTGAAGAGGAAGGGGAGGGCCCCTAGGCCCGTGGCGACGGCGGTGAGCAGGGCATATAGGAAGACGGTCCAGGGAGAGATGGGGACGGGCTCCATGGCTTCCATCTTAATGCAAGTGAGTATTATTAGCAATAAGCTGCCCCCACACCGCCAGAACCTGAGCGGGGGTTTCCGCTGTCAGATGGGCGGAAAGTAGGGCCCCCCTGGGGAGCCCTGCTGTCCCTCGATGCTCGGGTAGCTTTCGGTAAGCCTCCTGGACCATTCCCCGCCGGTCCTGCCGGCGCACCTTGAGGAGGTCTTCCAGCCGGGTGCCATGGCCGAAAAAGGCCGGTGGGCTTACGCTAAACCCAACCTCCCGCAACACCTGGGGCAAGGGATCCAGGGTGAGGACGGGGTGCGGGGTAAACCCGTGGAGCAAGAGGAGGTTCATGCCCCTAGCTTACGCAAATGGGTTTGCCCTTCGGGCAAAGCAACGGGATACCCTGCCTGGACGCTTGGAAGGGGGCATGGTAAAACGGGGGGGAATGCTGGGTCAATCACCGGGCCATTCTGGGCGACCTTCAGGCTACCTTGAAGGCAATCTTGCGGAGTTTCCCTTCTCGGCCTTGGTGGGGGCTTTGATGGGCACCGGCCGCACGGGCCGGCTTCTCGTCCGCACCCCTTACCTGGAGGGGGAGGTCTTCCTGCGAAACGGCCAGGTGGTCCACGCCCGGGTGCGCTCGGGGGAAAAGGCCCTGGAGGGGGAGGAGGCCTTGGACCTTCTCACGGGGATCAAACGGGCTCCCTACCGCTTTGAGCCCGAGGTGTCGCCTCCCCATACCACCCTTCTTGGGGGGCTTGCGGTCCCCGCTCGCCTGGCTGAGGCCGAGGCTCAGTGGCGGGGGCTTGCCCTCCCCGCCGACTGGGGGTACGTCCTGCGCCTGCCCGCCAAGGGGGGTGAGGTAGAGCTTGGCCCCGAGGCCTTGCGAGTGCTCGCCCAGGTGGAAGGGAAACGCATCGTGGAGGTGCTCCTGGCTCCGGGGACTTTGCGCCTGGCCCGCATCCTGCACACCCTTTTGCAAATGGGGGCCCTCGAGGCGGTCCCCCTGGTGGAGGTGGCGCCCGCTTCCCTTCTGGTCCTTCCCATCTACGGCCCGGGGTCCGGGGTGGCCTATGTGGATGAGGCCCTTTACGCCGAGTGGGCCCGGGCCATCCGCCACGGGTTCCGCTTGCGCCTAAGGCCTCCCGAGGTGGTGATGGAGGTGCGGCCCAGGCCCAATATCCCGGGCCGGCTGGGCCTATTGGAGGAGGATCTGAGGCGCCTTCGCCTCAGGCGGGGGGATAGGGTGGAGGTGGTGCCGGAGGTATAGCTATGGATATCCTGGCCTTAAACGAGTATCTCAACCGAGTGGTATACGGCTTTCCCATGAAGCTGGTCTTCCTCCTGGTGGGGGCCTATCTGGTCATCTTCCAGATCCGCTGGTTCAGCGCCCCCTTGCGGATGATGCGGGTTTCCTTCAGCGAGACCCTGGGGGCGATCCGCGAGCGCGCCTACGGCTTTGGCGGGCAGATCACGCCCTTTCAGGCCACCATGGTGGCCCTCTCCGCCACGGTGGGAACCGGGCACCTTTTGGGTATGCTGGCGGCGGTCCTCATAGGGGGTCCAGGGGCGGTTTTCTGGATGTGGCTGGGCTACTTCTTCGGCACCGGTACCAAGTTCGCTGAGGCCACCTTGGCGGTTCATTTCCGCCGCCGCTATGCCGATGGCTCGGTTTCCGGCGGGCCCATGTACTACCTGTACCGGGGTCTCCCCAGGCTTCGTTTTCTGGCCTACTTCTTCGCCTTCTTCGCCGCCGTGGCCGCTTTTGGCATCGGCAACCTCTCCCAAGCTGGGGCGGTGGGGGGCGCCCTGGCTCCCCTAGGGGTACCTCCGGCTTTGGTGGGCCTTTTCCTGGCCCTGCTGGTGGGGGTGGTGCTGGGTGGAGGCATCGTGTGGGTAGCCCGTTTCGCCCAAGTGGTGGTGCCCTTGAAGCTCCTTCTCTTTTTGGTGGCGGTGGTTCCCCTTTTGGTGGTTTACGGGGGCCAGCTTCCGGAGGCCCTGGCCCTGGTCTTCCAGGCGGCCTTCAACCCGGAGGCAGCCTTGGGAGGGGCAGCGGGGTATAGCCTCTTCGCCGCCATCAACGCCGGGCTTGGCCGGGGCATCTTCGCCAACGAGGCGGGCTTGGGCTCCGCGCCCATCGCCCACGCCCAGGCCCAGGTGGACCATCCCGTGCGCCAGGGCTTCTGGGGGGTTACCGAGATGTTCGTGAGCTTCCTGGTGACCAGCCTAACCGCCCTTACCTTCATCGCCTCGGGGCTTTGGCGAGAGGGGGGAAGTGCTGCTGAGGCGGCGGGTGCCCTTTTCCAAGCCCATCCCCTAGGGGGGTTTGTCCTGGCCGTCACCGTGGCGGTTTTTGCCCTGGGGACCATGGTCTCCTGGGGATTTTACGGGGAGGAGGCTGCGGCCTTCCTCTTCGGGGAGGGGATCCGCTGGCCCTACCGCCTCACCTTCGCCGTCTTGGCCTTTGTGGGGCCTTTGGGGGGCCTCGAGGCCTTCTTGGCCATCTCCGACACCCTAAACGGCTTCATGGCCATACCCAACCTCCTGGGCCTCATCCTCCTGGGGCCGGTGGTGGGCCGGCTGGTCTACGGCTTCTTCCGGGGCGAGCCCTGGATACCACCCCGCTGACCGGCGGTTTTTCCAAGGGACGGTTCTCGTTCAATGGAATAGCGCCCGTATGGCCTTTTCCAGCTCCTCTCCCGTTTTGCGGTCCAGGGTGAGCTTGACCCTGAGGGCCACCCGTAAGGCTTCCTCCTCGAGGGCCTCCCGGCTTTGGCACCCCTCCAGGCTGGCCACAAAGGGGTCGGCCTTGGAGCCGAGCCGGGTTTTGAGGAGGCCCACCAACTTCTGGCAAAGCTCCTTGGCGCCCTCCACGGGCAGGATCAAGCCCCGCTTGAGAAGAGCGGCCAGGATGGCGTAGGCCTCCTCCCCGAGGCCGCTTTCCCGCACCACCTCCTCCTCGGTGCGCCGACCGTCGCAAAGGGTGTAGACCCGCCACTCCTCGGGGGTGGGCTTCCAGTCGGTTTCCGGAGGGTTGGGGTTACGGCGAAAGACCATGGCTCCATGGCTACAAGGAGGCCACGATGGCATCCAACAAGCGCAGGACCATGTAGACGAAGACCGCCCCCAAAAGGAGGATCAGGGAGAGGAGGAAGAGGAGAAGGCTGCTGGGCTCACTCCAGGTGAGAATCAGGACCACCAGGTAGGCCAGGGCAAAGAAGACGATGAGCCCTAGCATTTTCCCGCCCCTTTCTCCTATGACCCCGCCGGGGATGGCCCGCTTTAGCCGAAAGCCGTAGAGGACGTTATAGACCATGATCAAAAGGCCTAAGAGCAGCGAGAACTTTTCCATGGCTCCATTCTAGCCTTTCCATTCCCGGATGGGTATCAGCTCTCCCCCCTCAATGCGTTTGCGCACGGGGCGGTAGCGGGTGTCGAACCAGATTTCCAGGACCGCCCGGTCCAGGCTCTTGGGAGCCACGATCTCCTTGCGCACGTAGTAGCCTCCTTCCACCGGGCTGATCTCCATGCTCTTGGAGAGCCTAAGCTCCACCACTTCGCCGCTTTTCGTGCGCACCCGCACCCGGAAGGCCAAAGGGCCTTCGGGCTTCACATGGGGGTCTTTACGGAAGAACCACATGCCTAGGCCTCCTTGAGATCGGCCACCTGGGCTCCTGTGAGGGCCAGAAGTTCCTCTGGGGTCAGGGAGAAGAGGGCCTTGGGGGTACCCCCTGCGGCCCAAACCAGGGGGTAAACCAGGAGGTCCTGATCCAAAAAGGCCGGAAGAGGGGTTTCGTGCCCCACAGGGGGCACCCCGCCGATGGCGTAGCCGGTCAGGGCGCGCACCTCCTCCGGGGTGGCCCGCCTCAGGGCTTCGCCCGTGACCTTTTGGGCCTTGGATGGGTCCAGGCGGTTCCTACCGCTTATCAGGAAGAGGTAGGCCCCTTTTTCTCCCAAGAAGATCAGGCTTTTCACAATCTGACCCACCTCGGCCCCCACGGCCTCTGCCGCCTCCTGGGCGGTGCGGGTGGAGGTGGGAAGCTCCACCACCCTTAGGTGGCCGAATCCCTTTTCCTCCAAGGCCCTTTGTACCTTCTTTGCAGAAGGGGAGAGGTTCATAAGGCATAGAGGAGTTCGGCCAGAAGGGCCACGCGCCTGGGGATTTCTGAAACCACCACGTACTCGGTCTTCTGGTGGGCGTCGCCTCCAAAGAGACCGAGGCCATCCAGGGTGGGCACCCCAAGGGCGGCGGTGAAGTTGCCGTCCGATCCCCCGCCCACCCGTCCCGGGCGCAAGGAGAGGCCCAGGGCCTCGCCGATGGCCCGGGCCTTCTCGAAGAGGGCCAGGCTTTCCGCCGTGGGCTCCATGGGAGGGCGGTTAAGGCCACCGGAAAGCTCCAGCCTGGCCCCGGGGAGGATGGGGGTGAGGTTTTTGAGGCCCTCCTCCACCCGCTTCACCTCCTCCAGGGTCCAGGCCCGGAGGTCGATCTCCACCCAGGCTTCCTCCGCCACCACGTTGCTCACCGTGCCCCCCGCCACCACGTTGGGGCCCAGGGTGGTGCCCTTTGCCCGGTCCTCGAGGGCCGCCACCTTCACGATCTGGTGGGCGAGTTCCAGGATGGCGTTCACCCCCTTTTCCGGCTCCACTCCTTGGTGGGCAGCCTTGCCCAGGGCCTTAAGCCGGTAAAGCCCTACCCCTTTTCGGGCCACCTTGAGGTCCCCTTCCGACGTGGGGGGCTCGAGGACCAACACCGCCCGGGCCTTCCTGGCGGCGGCCTCGATGAGGGGCCGGCTTTCCTTGGAGCCGATTTCCTCGTCAGGGGTGAAGAGGATTTCCAAAGAGGGGAGCTTCCTTCCCGTGGCCTCCGCGTGGCGAAGGGCATAGAGCAAGGCCACGATGCCTCCTTTCATGTCGTAGACCCCGGGCCCCACCGCCCGGTCCCTTTCCACACGGAAGGGCTCGGGGAAGCTTCCCTTGGGATGGACGGTGTCGTAGTGGCAAAGCACCAGGACCGGGGCCCCTTCCCCTTCCCGCTTCAAGAGCAGAATGGGGCCCAAGGGGGTGTCCTTGCGGGAAAGCCGCCCCTGGAGGGGCCCGAAGGCCTCTTCCAGGAAGGCCGCCGCTTCCATTAGGCCCTTCAGGTCCTTGGAGGGGGATTCCCGGCGCACGAAGGCCTCGAGGTCCTTCAAGAACTCAGGGAGCTTCGCCTGCATCCAGGCTAGGGTTTCCATGGGCTCATTATGACCCAACCCCAAGAGGCCTGGTGCCTCTTGGCAAGGGGGCCTCCCCGTGGTATAAAGGAAGGGTATGCCCTTCGGGGCCGGTTCACACGGAAGCGGGGAGTGAGGCTTCTCCCCCTCCTTTTCGTGTGGACGTGCGCAAAATGCGCCCGCCTTCTCTGGAAGGCGTGTAAGGAGGAAAGAGGCGGCATGGAAGAAAAGGCGATCCAGGTCAGCGAAGCCAACTTGACCCCAGGCCAGACCTTCAGCATGGAGGAGGCCCTTCAGGAAACCGAGGCCCGCTTGGAAAAGCGCGTGCGCCCGGGCCAGATCCTGACGGGCAAGGTGGTCCTGGTGGGTTCGGAGGGTGTGGCGGTAGATATCGGCGCGAAGACGGAAGGCACCATTCCCTTTAACGAGCTTACGGAGAAGTCCCTTCCCGAGGAGGAGCTACGGGCTCTTTTCAAGCCTGGGGACCAGGTGCGGGTCCAGGTGATCAAGGTGGACCCCGAAACGGGCCAGGTTCTTCTTTCCCGCAAGCGGGTGGAGGCCACGGAGCACTGGGACCGCATCCGGGAGCTTTATGAGAAGGGCGAGCCGGTGACCGTCACCGTAAAGGAGAAGGTCAAGGGAGGCGTGGTTGCCGACCTGGATGGCGTGTCCGCCTTCATCCCTGCTTCGCAGCTGGACCTCAAGCGCATCCCCAACCTGGATGCTTACGTGGGCCAGCAGATCCTGGTGAAGATCATCGAGTTTAACCGCAAGAAGGGGCGGGTTCTCCTCTCCCGTCGGGCGGTTTTGGAAGAGGAACAGAAGCGGGCCAAGGAGGCCTTTTTCCAAAGCCTGCAGCCCGGCCAGGTGGTGGAGGGTACGGTGGTGGACGTCACCGACTTCGGGGCCTTCGTGAACCTGGGCCCGGTGGACGGCCTGGTGCACCGTTCCGAGATCACCTGGGGGCGGTTTAACCACCCCAAGGAGGTCATCCACAAGGGGCAGAAGGTGCGGGCCCAGGTGGTTTCCGTGGACCCCGAGAAGGAGCGGGTCAACCTTTCCATCAAGGCCCTGATCCCCGATCCCTGGACCACCGTGGCCGAGAAGTACCCGGTGGGAAGCCGGGTCCGGGGCAAGGTGGTGGGCCTCACCCAGTTCGGGGCCTTCGTGGAGGTGGAGCCTGGCCTCGAGGGGCTCATCCACATCTCCGAACTCTCCTGGACCAAAAGGCCCAAGCACCCCTCCGAGGTGGTGAAAGAGGGGGACGAGGTGGAAGCGGTGGTCCTTCGGCTGGACCCCAGTGAGCGCCGCCTTTCCCTAGGGCTCAAGCAGACCCAGCCCGATCCCTGGCAGCTCCTCACCGAGAAGTATCCCCCGGGCACCGTGGTGAAGGGCAAGATCACCGGAATCACCGATTTTGGGGTCTTCGTGGAGCTGGAGCCCGGCATGGAGGGGCTGGTCCACGTTTCCGAGCTGGATCACGGGCGTATCGAAAACCCCGCTGCCCTCTTCAAGAAGGGGGAGGAGATGGAGGTGGTGGTCCTCAACATCGACCCCGTGGAGCAGCGGATCTCCCTCTCCCGCAAGCGCCTTCTGCCCCCGCCGCCTCCTAAGGCCGAGGAGGAGCGGCCTCGCCGGGCCAAGGGCAAGGAGGCCCGGGGCAAGAGAAAGCCTGGACCCCGCCGGGCGGTAAAAGAGGAGCGCCGGGAATACGAGTATGGGGCCGTGGCCGAGTACAACCTGTACGATGCTTCGGCGGTGCCCACCACAGGCGCCAGTGTGAAGCTGGGCGACCTCTACGGCGACCTGCTGGCGAGCCTGGGCCTCGAGGAGGAAAAGACCTCTTAGGTTGTAGGGAGAACGCTAGGGCCCCCGCCTGTGGCGGGGGCCCTCTTTCTAAGGCTACGGGGGCCTAAGCCTTATGCGGGATTCTTTCTTTTCCGTAGAAGATGCGGAGCAAGGTGTAGGAAACGATGTAGGTGAGCAGGGGACCGCCCAGAACCAGGGTCCAGAGCACAGCGTTGTTTCCCAGGATGGAGCCCTGTTGCTGGAAGTCGATCTTGTACCCCGCCAGGGTGGCCATGAGGAAGAAGACCAAAAGGGAGAGGATGACGCTGGTGCGCACCGGATGCTCTGAGGGAAGCTCCATGTAGCGCATCTTGTCCTTGCGGGTGTCCACGAAGGGCAAAAGAAGCCCCACCAGGCCCAGGATCCCCGGGATCACCACCCCCCCGATGAACTCCGGTCCTATGGTGGCCCCGAAGAGGTGGAACTCCCAGCTGGAGGGGATGATCTGCAGGATGCCGTAGATCCAGAGGAAGTACCAGTCGGGCTTGACCGCAGGGGTATTGGGCGTGGGAGGGCCGAAGGCCTCGATGGGGTGGGCCAGGAAGGCCCCGGCGATCATGGTCATGATGCCCACGTACAGGGCGAAGAGGATGCCCATCATCACCAGCTGTTGGGGGTACATGGGTACCCCGAGGATCTTTCCGGGGGCTACCCTTTCTGCATACCGGGGCTGGGTGTGCTTCTGCTTCATCATGATGGCCAGGTGGACCCCGATGAGGGCCATGAGGAGGAGGGGGAGCCAGAGGACGTGGAGACTGTAAAGCCGGGGGATGGACTTCTCTGAGCCCGGGAACTCCCCGCCGAACATCACCTGGGCCAGGGTGGTTCCCACCCAGGGGATGGAGTTTGCGATTCCGTAGCCGATGCGGGTGGCGGTGACCGCGTAGTTGTCATAGGGAAGGGCATAGCCGGTGAAGGCGGTGACCACCGCCAGGCCCAAAAGGGCCAGGCCCACCAGGTAGTTGAGCTCCCGGGGTTTCTTGTAGGCCCCCGAGAGGAGGATGCGGAGCATGTGCAAGAAGGCGGCGGCGATCATCACGTGGGCCGACCAATGGTGGAGGCTACGGATCACCGCCCCGAAGGGAAGGCTGTCTATGTAGAGGACGCTGGCGTAAGCAGCGGGTACGGTGCGGCCGTCGGGGAGCTTGACCTCCCGGATGGAAGGCTCAAAGTTCAAGGTGAGGAAGATGCCGGTGAGCACCAGGACGACGAAGGCGAAGAGGGTGATCTCCCCCAGGAAGAAGGAATGGTGTACCGGGAAGGCCTTGCGCAAGACCTTCTGGTAGAGGCCCGTGAGGTCCAGGCGTTCGTCTAGCCATTTGTACATGCTTCCCTCCTAGACGTGACGGCAGAAGCCCGCTTCCGCCTTCACCCCCACCTCGCCCAGGAACTCCCCGGCGGCCACCAGGACGCCTTCTTCCACCTTAAGGGGAAGCTGGGGTAGAGGCCTGGGCGGGGGGCCAGCGATGACCCTGGCTCCGCGGGCGAGGTCATAGATTCCACCGTGGCAGGGACAAAGGCCTGCCTTCTTGTCCGCCACCCACTGGCTCACGATGCAGCCCAGGTGGGTACATACGGCGGAGTAGGCCACAATCCCTTCCACCCCGTTCTGGGCGGTTTCAGGGGAAAGCTCATCCGGGGTATACCGTACCACCAAGACGGTGTTCTTGGCCTCGCCGCTCTTCACCACCTTGGTCTTGGGGTCCATGGGGTAGGCCAGAACGAAGGGGTCGCCGGGCTTGAGCTCCTCAGGGCGGATGGGTTTAGGCTTACCCCCGCCTTGGGCGTAGACCAGGATGTCCCCCGGCTTCAAGGGTTCCTTCTCCGGGGTGACCTCGGCCTTGGGGCGCAGGCTCGCCCCCACGTAGAAGGCGGAAACCAGGGAGAGGCCGATTCCGGTGCCGATGGCGGCCTTAAGGAAAAGCCGCCTGCGGGATCTTTGCAAGCGAATCTCGCGCTCGTCCATGCTTCACCTCTCACCAGGGGAAGTGGCTCTTTTCCTCCTCGGTGACCACCTCGTCCCGGCCAAAGAACTTCTTGTAAATGCCCAAGAGGGCCGCCACCACCAGGCTGATGGCCCCAAAGACCAGGCCCTGGAGCCAGGTGGGGTTGTGCCCGGTCTGGGCGGAGTAAACGATGAGGCGCACGAAGAAACCGGAAAGGGCGGTGAGGAGGAGGACCAGGACTACCCCTACCGCTACAGGAGCCGTGGAGGGGGTTGGAAAGTGGCGGCCGGGGCGCAGCTCTACCCCCTCCAGCCAGTAGGAGACCAGGCCGATGAGGCTGTAGAGAAGGAAGACGGCGCCGAAGGCCATCAGGCCGATCTGGCCCACGGAAAGCTCCTCTGGGGTGTGGCCAAGGAGGCGGGCGATGTGGCGCCCATCCAGGTAGGCCATGTAGAAGAGGCCTGCGGCCAGGATGAGGGCGAAGGTGGGTACGATGGGGTCATTGCGGTACATGTCTTAGCCCTCCTTATTCCACTGGGCCGAAGTTGTTGCCGAAGCTGTTGCGGATGTAGGTGGCCACAGCCTTGAGTTCCTCATCCGAAAAGGCGGCGCCCACCGCCGGCATGGCCCCACGGCCGTTTTTGATGGTGTTCAGGACCAGCTGGGTATCTTTGAGGTTGGGATTTCCCGCCAGGGCGGGGAAGGCAGGGGGCATCCCCTGGCCGTTGGCCTGGTGGCAGGCGGCACAGTTGGCCTCGTAGATGGACTTACCCTTTTCCATGAGGGCTTGGTCCACGTTGGCGGCCTGGCCAGCGCCTTCCTTGGGGGCCTGGGCTTCCTGGGCCGGGGGGGCCACTTCAGCCACCACCTTCTCCGCCGTAGGGGAAAGGGCGAAGTAGGCCCAGATGCCGCCCAGCACGATCACCGAGGCCACCACGTACCAGATGGGGTTGAAGCGCACAGGCTCCACGGGGAAATCGGGTTCCCCCACGGCCAGGCGGAGCTCAAGGGTCCCTGCCACCTCCCCCCCCTCGTCCAGGCCCAGGACCATCACGTCGGGGTAGTTGTTAACGGTGAAGGGGATTTCTCGGACCTCCTGGCCTCCGCCGCGGAAGTGGGTCACCACCCGCAGGACATGCTCCCCGTCGGGGATCTTTCGGGTGTCCAGGTTGAGCCGGTAAGGAGGTTCCTTAAGAACCGCCAGGGGCTCGCTAGCCCCGTCTAGGTACACCTCAATCCGGTCTACGACCATTCTGCCTCCCTTTGTGAAGGGGGGTACAAACCCCCACTCCACTACTATAAGCGTACCCCGGCAAGGACAGATGTCCCCGCTCGTGGAGGGAGAGGCTTAGGAGGCAAGGAGGGCCTGCAGGCGGGAAAGGCTCTGGCGTACTCCTTGGATGTTCCCACCCACCTCGAGGGCCGCGGTGGCGGGGGAGCTCCTCAGCCGGGAGGACAGCCTTTCCCAGGGCACGGCTCCCGTGCCCACGGGCAGGTGGTCATCCCTGCGGGCGTGGTTGTCGTGGAGGTGCAGGTGGATGAGCCGGTCTCCCAGGGCCTCCCAGTAGAGGAAAGGACCCAGGGGACCCAGCTCCACCAGGGCGTGGCCCACATCCAGGCAGAAGCCGTACTGGGGGAAGCGGTCCAGGAGGGCCTTTAGCTCCTCCGGGCCCCGGAGGAGGTCCTCCTCGGAAAGGGCCAGGTTTTCCAAAGCCACGGGGAAGGGAAGGGGAAGGAGGGCGGAGAGGGTCTTTTCCAAGGCCTCCCGGGCCAGGCTTATGGCCATGGGGTGGCGCACGGGCACCTGGCCAGTGTGGAGCACGCCCACCTTGGCCCCCAGGGCCTCGCCAAACTCCAGGGCCCGCTTGAGGCGCTCCTCGGCCAGGGCGCGGACGCTGGGGATGAGGCTGGCTGGGTTCATCTCCACGAAGGGAAGGTGCAGGGTGAACCCCACCCCCAGGACTTCCCCCGTGGCCCGCAAGGTCTTGGCGTCGGGAAGGGGCAGGACCTCGTGCAGGTCGTAGGGAACCTCGAGGTCCAGCCCAAGCTCCGCCGCCAGGCGGAAGGCTTCCTCATAGCCCATCTCCGCATTGAAGGGACTGAAACCTAGGCGCATCCCTGCCATTTTAGGGTTTTTATGGAGGAGCTAACCCCTTCTCGCCCTATTGGGCCCCTTAGGTACTCCCAGACGTGGCTTGGAGGAGGGGTTTATCGGGGCCCCCACCCGGGCAGAGCCAGGGTGGGGTGGTATTACCGGATGGCCTCCGCCTTCCGCTGGGCTTCCTCCAGGGCCTTCTGGGGAGGAACCCCGCCCTTCAGGGTCTTTTCCAAGGCCTCTGCCAGGACGCTGGCCCAGGCGGAGAACTGGGGAAGGCGGGGGCGTTCCTGGGCGTGGGCGATCTGCTCAAAGGCCACCTTGCGGAAAGGGTTTTCCCGGTAGAAGCCCTCCAGGAGGGGGATGGCCGACTTGCGCACGGGCACGTAGTAGCTGGCCTGGACCCAGCGGGCCACGTTCTCGGGCTCCATCAGGTACCTCCAAAACTCCAGGGCGCCCCGCACCTGGGCCTCCGTGGCCCCTCGCAGGACCACCAACTGGGCCCCGCCCATGGGTACCTTGCCCCCGGGTTCCCGGGGTACCGGGGCCACCCCTAAGGTGAAGGCGAAGGAGAAGTTTTCCGCAGCGGGCCAGTTGGCGATGGAGGCCATGACCATCATCCCCTTGGTGCGCACGAAGTCCAGCTGGGCGAAGGTGGCCTCGGCCATGCTCCTTGCGGAAAGGGCTCCGGCGCGGTTTAAGCGCCAGAGCATCTCCAGGGCCTCGAGGGCCTCCTTGGAGGTGAAGTTGGGCTTTCCATCCCGCACCAGGTTCCCACCCCGGCTGGTCACCATGGCCTCAAAGAGCCAGGCCTGGGGGTCGGTGACGAAGATGAAGCCCTTGGCCTGGCGGGAGGTGAGGGCCTTGGCCACCTCCTCAAACTCCTTCCAGTTCCTCGGGGCTTTAAACCCCTTGGCCCGGAAGACGTCTAGGTTGTAGAAGAGGACCGGGGTGGAGGTGTTTAGGGGAAGGCCGTAACGCTTCCCCTCCATGACCCCGTAGTTCCAGGCGGGTTCAAAGAGGTCCTCCAGGAAGGCGCGCTCCAGGTTCAGATAACCATCCAGGACCAGGGCCCGGCCTTCCCCCACCAGCCGGGGGAAGAAGCTGATTTCCGCCTGAAAAAGCACGGGCTGGCTTCCCGTGCGTAAGGAGGCCACCAGCTTGGTCTCGGCTTCCCGGTAGTCCCCCGCGTACTGGGGCACCACCCGGTAGAGCCCTTGGCGGGCGTTGAACTCCTGGGCGAAGGCGGAAAGAAGCCTTCCCGCGGGGCCATCCATGGAGTGCCAGAAGGAAACCTCCACCTGGGCTAGGCCGGGAAGGAGGAAGAGGGCCAGGGCGACGAGCTTTTTCATGGGGGAGATCTTACCACCCTCCCTGTCAAAGGGGTGTCAGGCCTTTTCTCCCCCACGGCGCGCCGTGGATGCCCAGAGGCGCGGCCCGAAGGGGGGATTCCTTGGGGCCCCCGCCCTGGCTTGGACCAGGGTGGGGTGGCCTACCGCCTCTCCACCCCCATGGCCTTCCTCTGGGCCTCCTCGAGGGCCACCATGGGCCTTACCCCTTGCTTCAGGCTCCTTTCCAGGGCCTCTTCCAGGTAGCTGTACCAGACCACCAGCTCCGGGTCCTGGCTCCAGGGGCGGCCCACCTCCGCCTGGGCGAAGACCGCCTGCCTTTCGGGGTCTTTCAGGAAATCGGCAAGCTCCCTTTCCGCTTCTTTCCGCAAGGGCAGATACCAGGTGGTCCGCACCCACTCCGCTTGCCGCTTGGGTTCCAGGAAGTGGAGCCAGAAGGCCACGGCTCCCCGGGCCTGTTCGGGGCTTGCCCCCTTGAGCACCGCCAGAGCCGCCCCGGAAAGGGGTACCGCACCCCCTTCCCGCCGGGGCAGGGGGGCCAGGCCCACGCTAAAGGGCAAAGAGGTTTGGGCCAGCACCACGGGCAAGGCGGTGGTGGGTCCGATTCCCATAAAGGCCTTGGTGCGCAGGAAATCGGCCACGGCGAACTGGGCCTCGGCCAGGTTCCTGGCCTGGGCGTGCCCCTTCTGCACCATGCGGTAAAGCATCTCCAAGGCCTCCACCACCTCCTTGGAGGTGAAGGCGGGAAACCCATCCCTGACCAAGCTACCTCCCAGGCTCATCACGAGGGCGTTGAAGCTCCAGATGTCCGTGGAGATAACAAGCCCTTTGCTGGTGCGGCTGGTGAGCCTGCTGGCGGCTTCCTCCACCTCGGCCCAGGTCCTGGGGGGCTTAAGGCCCCGGGCGCGGAAGGCATCCTTGTTGTAGTAGAGGACGGGCACGGATAGCCCCAAGGGAAGGCCATAGGTCTGTCCCCGGACCTGGGTGGTTCGCATCATCTCCGGATAGAGGTCCTTGGGCAGGTTCTGGAGATAGGGGTTCAGGGCCAAGGCCACCCCTTCCTGGGCCAGGCGGGGAAGGAAGGAAAGCTCCCCGTGGAAAAGGACTGGGGCACCCCCTGAGCGCAAAGCGGCCAGGAGCTTTACCCCCGCCTCCCGGTAGTCCCCCACGTAGCGGGCCTCGATCCGGTAGGCGCGCTGGGACTCGTTGAAGCTTTTTATGGCCTCCTCTAAGACGCTGTTCCCCGGGGGGCCCGCCGTGTGCCAGAAGGGGATGACCACCTGGGCCTGGGCCAGGGTGGCGAGGATCAGGGTAAGGGGCAGAAGCCGCTTCATCCCCTAAAGGTTATCCCGCCTGGGGTGAGAGGGCTGAGAGGGGAAGGGAGAGCTTTTTAAGGAAGGGTTCGGCCTGCCGGTAAAGGGTTTCCCGAAGGGCGAGGAAGCGCTCCCGGGCGAAGGGGCCTGGGAAGCTTGGGGGAAGGAGCTCGGGGGGCAGAAGGGGGTCCAGGAAAAGGAGCTTGCGCATCTCGTGCACCAGGCGGGTCAGGGTCCGGAAGGCCAAAAGGGGGTCCTCGAGCACCGGGAGCACGTTGGAGAAGAGGGTTTGGTAATGGGCCGAGGCCTCCTTAAGGGGAAAGGCGCGGAGCACTTCCTCCTTCGGCCCAAGGTGCTCCGCCCGGAAGAGGGTGGCGGAAAGCCCGTAAAAGGCGAGGAGCTCCTGGGTGGCGGCCAGGTCCACCCCCGCCCCCAGGTAGACCCCGCTTTGCAGACTGCCGTAGCCCAAAAGGGCCATCTCCCGTCGAAAGCGTTCCCTTTCCCCCCGCTCCTTTGGGCCTTCCGGCAGGACCAGGAGGAAACGCCCGTCCCAGGAGGTCCTGGCCTCATAGAGGCGCCGCCGCACCTGGCGCACCTGCCAGTAGACCCGGTCGGAAAGGGCGTAGTAGGCTATGCGCCCCCGCCGCTCCGGCACCACCCAGCCCCTTTTGGCGCTCCGGGAGAGGGCCGCCCTCACCGCTGCCTCGGAGAAGCCCAGGACCTCCATCATGGTGATGAGGTCCCGCACCCGGGCGCGCCGTTCCGGGTAGATGTATTCCACAAAGAGGGTGAAGATGGTGGACCTGGCCCGCATCAGAGGGTTGGCTCCAAAAGGCGTTCCTTGTATTCCTTAAGGGCGGCCTCGAGGAAGGTGGCCAGGGGCATGCTTCCCAGGTTCCCCCGGTGCCGCCTGCGGACGCTCACCGTGCCCTCGGCCTTTTCCCTGTCCCCCACCACCAGGACATAGGGCACCTTCTGCAGCTCGGCGTCGCGGATACGGGCCTGCATGCGCTCGGGGCGGAGGTCGGCCTCGGCCCTGAGGCCCGCCTCCTTGAGCTTAAAGACCACCTCCTTGGCGTAGTCCTCCTGCTTTTCCGAAACCGGCACCACCACCACCTGCACCGGGGCGAGCCAGAGGGGAAAGTCCCCGGCGAAGTGCTCGATGAGGATGCCGATGAAGCGCTCCAAAGAGCCAAAGGGGGCGCGGTGGATCATGACGGGGCGGTGTTCGGCCCCATCTGGCCCCACATAGGTGAGGCCGAAGCGCTCAGGGAGGTTGTAGTCCACCTGGATGGTGCCGAGCTGCCACTCCCTTCCCAGGGCGTCCTTCACCACGAAGTCTAGCTTGGGGCCGTAGAAGGCGGCATCCCCTTCCTCCACCGTGTAGTAGAGGCCAGCTTCCAAGGCTGCCTCCTCAATCTGCCTTTCCGCCAGGGACCATTTGGCCTCGTCCCCCACGTACTTGTCGCTTTTGGGGTCCCGGGTGCCGATGCGGGCCCTATAGTCCTTAAGGCCCAGGGTGGAAAGCACCTTCAAAACCAGGTCCAAGACCCCCAAGAACTCCTCCTTCACCTGCCCGGGGGTACAGAAGAGGTGGGCGTCGTCCTGGGTGAAGCCCCGCACCCGGGTCAAGCCCAAAAGCTCCCCCGCCTTCTCGTAGCGGTAGACGGTGCCGAACTCGGCAAGCCTCAAGGGAAGCTCCCGGTAGGAGCGCTTTCTAAAGGCGTAGATGCGGATGTGGTGGGGGCAGTTCATGGGCTTTAAGAGGTACTCCTCCTCCTCGCCCCTTTCCTTGAAGCTGATGGGGGGGAACTGGCTTTCCGCGTAGTAGGGGTAGTGGCCGCTGGTCCGGTAAAGCTCGAGGCTCCCGATATGGGGGGTGGTGACCAGCTGGTAGCCCCGCCTGATCTGCTCCTCCCGCATGAAGGCCATGAGCTCCTCCCGGATCACGTTCCCCTTGGGAAGCCAAAGCACCAGCCCCTTCCCCACCATGGGATCGATCAGGAATAGCTCCAGCTCCCGCCCTAAGCGGCGGTGGTCCCGCTTCTTGGCCTCCTCCAGCTGCCAGAGGTATTCCTTTAGCTCCTCGGCGGTGCGGAAGGCCACCCCGTAGACCCGCTGGAGCATGGGCCTTTTCTCATCCCCCCGCCAGTAGGCCCCGGCCACGTGGGTGAGCTTGAAGTGGGGGGGGATGCGGCCCGTGGAGGGCACATGGGGCCCGCGGCAGAGGTCGGTGAAGCCGTAGGCCTCGTCCCCTTGCTGGTAGAAGCTGATCTCCTCGTCCTCGGGTAGGTCCAGGATGAGCTCGGTCTTGTAGGGGTCCTTGCCCTGGTAGCGGGAAAGGGCCACCTCTTTTGGCAGCACGAAGCGGCGCAGGGGAAGGTCTTTGGCGATGATGGCCCGCATTTTCTCCTCTATGGCGGGCAGGTCCTCATCGGAGATGGGCTCGGGGGCATCGATGTCGTAGTAGAAGCCCTTTTCGATCACCGGACCCACCCCGAGCTTCACGCTTTCCGGGTCGTAGCCCTTTTCGGCGAAGAACTCCTTCACCGCCTGAGCCAGGACGTGGGCCAGGGTGTGGCGGAAGAGGAGCTGGTACTCGGGGTCCTTCTCCGTGAGGATCCGGACCTGGGCCCCGGGCGGGAGGGGCTTTAGCAGGTCGTAGACCTCCCCGTTCACCAAGGCCCCCACGGCCGCCTTGGCCAACCCTGGGCCTATGGCCCGGGCCACGTCCCAGGCGGTGGCTCCCTCCTCCACCTCGAGGGCCTTCCCATCCGGCAGGTAGACCACCATGAACCCTACTATACACAGCCCCGCGGCCGGCGGGGATGGATTCAGCTAAGGGGAGGACTTGGGGCAAACCCAGGGTTTGCGCGAGGTGCGGGAACCGAACCCGCATGGGCGAGGGCGTGGATAAGCTGCTGGATGGAAGAAGCCTTCGGCCCACGGGGCTTTTTCCCTCTTTACCCCTCGTGGGGGAGTTTTCTCCCGGTGTAAAAGGCCCAGGCGTAGAAGAAGGCCGCCAGGAGAAAGAGGCTAGAAAACCCTAGGCTGTCGGCCACCCATCCTCCCAGGACAGTGGCGAAGGCGAAGACCCCGGCCACGGTGTTGGCCAGGCCGATGAAGGCGCTACGCTCCTCGGGTGGGGCCAGGTTCAGGAGGTAGGTGGTGGTGGAAAGCCCCAAGGCGGCCAGATAGGCCCCCTGGAGGAGGAAGACCAAACCGAAGAGGTGCCGGGGCAGGAGAAGGGCCAGAAGGGGAGCGAGGAGGGCTAGGAAGGCCCCAGCCTGGAGCACCCCCTTGGAGCCCCGCTCCGCCAGCCTGGCCCAAAGCAGGTTGGAAAGGGTGAAGGAAAGGGCGTAAAGGGAGAGGTAAAGGCCCAGCTCCTGTCCCTGCCCCAGGGTGCGCACCGCGTACACCGCATAAAAGGGCTCGGCCATCCCCGCAAGGCCCAGGAGAACCCGCACCCGAAGGTAGCGGCGGAAGCCTTGGTGCTCGAAGGGTAGGCGCAGGGAGATCCTTTCCTCCTTGGGGGGGTCTTCTGGTTCCCGGGTGAGGCCGAAGAGGTACCAGCCCGTACCAAAGGCCAAGGCTCCCAGGGCGAAGAGGAGGGCGTAGGGGAGGGGGAAGGGAAGGGGAAGGGCAAGGATTTCCCGGACCCCGAAGCCCGCCAGGAAGGCCAAAAGCCCTCCGATGAGGTTCCGGGCGGAGAAGAGGTGGGCCCGGCGCTCTACGGGCGTGGTCTTGGCCACCACCTCCCAGAAGGGGAGGCTGGAAACCCCGGTGAAGAGGGCATTCAGGAGAAGGCCCGCGAGGAAGCCTGCAAGGAGGAGGTGGGGCCAGGGGTCCAGGAAGAAGGTGGCCAAGGCCATGAGGATCACGCCGGAAAGCCTTAGGGCCGCCACCTTCCGGTAGAGCACGATCTTCCGGGCAAAACGGGCCACATAGGGGGCCAGGAAGGCCTGGGGGATCATGCCCCCGGCCTGCAGCAAGGCGGGGAGGAGGCCGATCAGGGCCCCGGGGGCCCCCAGCTTGGCGGCAAAGCTGGTGAGGACGATGTTGGGGTTCAAAAAGGTATCCCCCAGCCACACCAGCCAGCCGTTGAGCACCGCCAGGCGGTAGTTGCGGTCCCGGAGGTCTAAGATGGAGAGGATGCTGCTTCTTCCTTCCCTTGGGCCCTTCCACATCCTGCATCCACGCTACAACGCCGCCACGGTGCTGGCCCTTTTGGAAAAGGCCGGTGCCCCCGTCCTCTACCTGGCCTCCCACTCGGAGGAAAGCCTGAAGGAAGGGCTTTGGCGCGAGGAGGACCCCCTTCTCTTTCACCTGCTTCCCTGGGCGGAGGCGAAGGGCATCCCTGTGGTGGCCCTGGACGAGGAGGCCCATCTAAAGGAGGAGGCCGAGGCCTTCCGTCAAGCCCTGGCCCAGCACCCCCTGGGGAAACCCCACCTGGAGCGGATACACGCCTTTGACCAGGAGCTTTTGCAGCTCCTCAAGACCCCCCTTACCCCGGAGGTCCTGGGCTCCCAGGCCTTCCTGGACCATCTGGGCCAAATCTACGAGGGGTACGCCCAGGCCTTCGGGGAAGGTCCGGCCACGGGATTCCGGGCCCGCCGCATGGAAAGGGTGGCGGAGGCCCTGAGAGGCCGGGAAGGGGTGGTGGTGGCGGAGCTTCTGGACTACCTCCTTCTGGCCAAGAGCTTTCCCGAGGCCTTGCCCAAGGCCCATGAGCCCACGGAGAAGGAACGCCAGAGGGCCCTTTTAGACCGGGCCTGGCAGCTTAGGGAGGAGGACGACTGGGCGGGGCTCTTGGAGGGGCTCTTCCAGATAGGGGATCCCGAGGCCCTGTACCTGGCGGCCCAGATCTACCTGGCGGCCGGGGAGTGGCAGGAGGCCTTAAGCCTCATGGAGGAGGTGTTCCGCATGGACTTCCAGCACCCCGGCTACCTGCCGGGCTACGTGCTGGCCCGCTTTGGCCAGCTTCTGGACCTGGCGGGGGAGCGGGAAAGGGCCCTGAGGGCCTACCGGGGGGTCCTGGCCCTCTCCTGGGCCCCGGAGGAAGCCAGGACCATCGCCTTAGCCGGGCTGAGGAGCCCTTTCCGGCTTCCCTAGCCCTCTGGGGCATTTGTCCCGGTGGCCCTTGTCTAAGATGGAACCATGGAGGTGGAGATTCGCCGCGCCCGCCACGCCGCATACCTCCGCCTGGCCGCGGCCCATGCGGGGCCCTTGGGGCCCGCGCTTTTAGGGCATCCTGAGTTGGCTCCCCTGTACTCTAAGGCCTATGCGGCCTGTGGGGGTGCGGAGGGCCTTCCCTGTGCCGGGGTAGGAGGGGAACCCAGGGTGTGCGTGGTGCGGCGGCTGGAGCATTTGGCCTATAGCGCCCTGCGGGGGGGCAAGCGCCGGCGGGAGCAGGAGAAGGCCATGGTGGAAGGGCTTCTGGTGTGCATGGGCCACCTGACCCGGGAGTTTCCCCCCGAGTTCACCCCGGTCCTCGAGGCCACCCGCAAGGTCCTGGAGAAGGACCTGGAGTATCTTCGCAAGGAGCTTTCCGGAAGGGAAACGAGCCGGGTTTCCTAAGGTGGGGAAACCCGCGAAGTGCAAAAGGCGCCCTCCGGCCAAAGGAGGGCGCGGAGTTTAAAGCAGGTGGTGCATCTTGCCAAGGACCAGCATCAGGGCCACGGTGCTGGCGGTCAGGACGATGAGCATCAACATGAAGAGGATAAAGCGCAGGTCAAAGGTTTCCCCCTCGGTGGTGAGCACGCGGGGGTTCAGGATCAGGTAGAAGAGCAGGGTAACCAAGGCCGCTCCCAAGGCAAACAGCGCGATGTACACCATATTCTCCCTCCTGTTACCAGAGGCTGAGAAGCGCCTCCAGGCTTGTTCGTAAGTTTACCAAACCCACCCCGTAGGTGGGAATCCCCAAGGCCAAGCCCACGCTTCCCCAATAGGGCCCTGGGCTTATGGGTAGCCCAAGGGGAAGAGGGGGGCTTTCCCAGGGCCCGTAGGCCCGCACCTCCTGGTAGGTGAGGCCCGTGGGAGCCTCTACCCGCAAGACCAGGGGTTCTTCCTCGGCATCCAGGGGTTGCCAGCCCTTGGGGGTTTCCTTGGCTCCCGGGAAGCTTTGGCCAAGGCCCTCCCCGGGAAAGGCTAAGAGGAGGCGGTCGGGGCGGGTTTTTTCCAGAAGGTGGGCCAGGGGTGCCCGGGTGGGGCCGGAGAGGGGAAGTCCTTCTAAGGTGGGAGAGAGGGGCGAGGGATCCAGGGCCAGAAGAATCCGTCCCCGAAAAGAGAGGCCGTTTAGGGCCTGGAGCACGGCCAAGGCCTCCTCGTAGGGGGCATGAAGGAGGTAGGTCCTTCCTCCTCGGCCACCTTCCAGGTAGCAGTAAAGGGTGCCGAATTCGTCCAGTCCTGCCCGGAGGTGTTCCGAGAGGACCTCGAGGTCCGCGGAAAGCTGTTCCAGCAAAGAGGAAGCCATGTTCTCATGGTATCCTAAACCCCGTGCGCTACCTGGTCCTCTCCGACATCCACGGCAACTGGCCCGCCTTGCAGGCGGTCCTCGAGGCGGCCCCTTCTTTTGACGGGGTGCTCTTCCTGGGGGATGCGGTGGGCTACTATCCGGATGGGGACCGGGTGCTGGACTGGCTCATGGAGGTGGAGGCCCAGTGCGTCTTGGGCAACCACGATGCCTGGCTTCTGGCCCTGGACCGGTTGCCCCAAGAAGGGATGGTCCTGGAGATCCTGGCCTGGCAGCGGGAGCGGTTGTCCTCCAGGCACCTGGATTTTCTCTTTTCCTGGCCCTGGCAGAGGGAGGTGGAGGGAGCGCTTTTGGTCCACGGCAGCCCCTGCGATCCCATGGAGTACCTGGATGGGCTGGAGCTGGCCCGCCAGGCCTTCGCCTGTACGGACCACCGCCTCACCTTTCACGGGCACACCCATCTGGCCGGGGCCTTTTTGGAGCTTTCCGGACCCCGCCCATGGGTGCGCTACCAGCGCCTGGCCGAGGGGGGTGAGCTGATCCTGTCCCCTACGGTGCGGGCCCTGGTCAACCCGGGTTCGGTGGGCCAGCCCCGCGACCACGTGCCCGGGGCGGCCTTTGCCCTGTGGGCAGACTTGACCGATATGCGGCCTTGGGGTAAAGAGGGGGCATGACCCTACGCGAGGCCTTGTCCCAAGTCCCCGACCCCAGGGCCCGCAACCGGCGGTATCCCTTGTGGGGCTTGTTGGCCCTCATCTTGGTGGCCTTTCTCGCCCGCGTGGACTCCCTGCGCGGCGTGGAACGTTTCGCCCGGGCCAACCCTCACCTCTTGCCCCACCTGGGCCTGCGCAACCCCCCGGGCCACACCATCCTCACCCTCCTCCTTCACCGTCTGGACCCAAAGAAGCTCCAGGAGGCCCTCCTCCAGGTCTTCCCCGAGGTGGACCTGGGAGGGGTCCTGGTGGTGGACGGGAAGCACC